>JAIFKU010000071.1 GCA_020049495.1 Accumulibacter sp. | reverse complement strand
TCCTCCCGATTGATCAGCAGGGTGGCTTGAGTCGGCGTCAGCGAATTGCGCCCGCCGGGACGGCGCAGCGTGGTAAAAAGCAACATGCCGCCACTGATGACGGCAAGGGCGACGAGATACATATTTTGCTGAATGAATTCCAAGCGACGCTCCAGAACTGCAAATAATCAATAAAAATACATGCGGATTGCGCGGAGCAATTGAAATACTCCGATCATCGCATGCGGATAAGACAAGCCAACGCTAGCCGCCGCAGAAAACCTCGCGCATCATGCCGATCAATTGCAGGGTACGGGCATCGCCAACGCGATAGTAGACCCGGTTGGCGTCCTTGCGCGTCAGCAGCACGCCCTTATCGCGCAGGATGGCCAGATGCTGGGAGATGTTGCTCTGCGACGTACCGACCGCGTCGACAATTTCCTGCACACAGGATTCCTGATCGCCGACCACGCACAGTATTTTGAGACGCAAGGGATGTGATATCGACTTGAGCGCACGCGCCGCCATTTCGATATGTTCCTGCTTGTCGATAAGACTGGCCTGTATTGCCACGATGGATAAGTCTCGTTAAGTACGGGGAATCATTATAGAATAATTCGCAGATCCGAGGGGCCTCCCCAAGGCAATCCCCCAGGCAGTCGCATGAACCTCCTCAGTCAGGCCAACTCGCAAGTACCCTCAAAAGAAAGCCCATGGCCGTCTGCAGGGCTTTTCCCGTCCACGATGCTCGGCGTCCTTCTTTGCACTTGCGTCCTGGCGCTCACTCCGGCTCTGGCCGGGGAAAAGCGCAGCGCTTCACCCGCCAGCAGCGAAGTGGCCGTGAAAAAAGGCGATCTGAAGGATCTGCGCGGGCAGATCGACGCGCTGCGCAAGGAAATGGCGGCTACCGCAGACAAGCGTGCCAGCGCTGCCGACCAGTTGAAAGGTGTCGAGCAGGAAATCTCGCTTACCCAGCGCAATCTGCATAACCTGAGCACGCAGCGCAGCAAACTGGAGGGAACGCTGAAGGATATTGGCCTCCAGTCAAGAGAACTGGAACACCGGCTGAACAGCCAGCAGGCGCAACTCGAGAAACTGGTCTATCGCCACTACCTGCTGGGCAATCCCGATTCGCTGCGGCTGTTGCTCAATGGCGACGATCCGAACCAGATGACGCGCGACCTGCACTACCTGGCCGCCATTGGCCGGGCACGCAGCCAACTCGTGCGCGAAATCGAAAACACGCTACAACGCAAACAGGCGCTGGCCGCGGTGACGCGCGAACGCGCCGGAGAATTATCGGCCATCGAAAGCAAACAAAAGGAACAACACGGAAAACTTGTTGCCCAACGCGAGCAACGCAAAGGGGTTCTGGAAAAGATTTCGGCGAAAATTTCCGAGCAACGGCGCGAAATCGGCAATCTGCAGCGCGACGAGAAGCGGCTTTCGCAACTGATAGCACGACTGGCGAAAATCATCGCCGCGCGGCCGGCACCACGCAAGGAAGCACGAGCGGCTACGGAACAGCGGCCACCAGGCAAGGCCGCCGCACCGGAGATCAGCAACGAGAGTACGCCGGAAGCCATGCCAGCCGGCAATATTGCTCAGTTGAAGGGCGCTCTGCGCCTGCCAGTACGCGGCGTGCTCACCAACCGTTTTGGCGCTGCGCGGCAGGAAGGCAGCACCTGGAAAGGACTGTTCATCCGTGCGGGCGTAGGCAGCGACGTCAAAGCCATTGCCGCTGGCCGGGTGGTTTTTGCCGACTGGATGCGCGGTTTCGGCAACCTGATGATTGTGGACCACGGCAGCAGTTATCTGTCGATCTACGGTAATAATGATGCCTTGCTCAAACAGGTCGGAGACAGCGTACGGGGAGGCGATTCGATCGCCTCGGTGGGGAACAGCGGTGGCAATCCGGAATCCGGTTTATACTTTGAACTGCGGCATCAGGGGCAAGCCCTCGACCCGTTGAAGTGGGTCAATCTGAAGTGATATCGTCTTGGAGCGAAATTGATGGGTAAGTTGAAACAGGCCGGGCTGATATGCGCCGGATTGCTGGGCGGCGTTCTGATCAGCCTGCAGTTTTCGGCCATGGCCGAAAAGGAGGTGCGCGCCAGTCTCCCCATCGAGGAACTGCGGACTTTTGCCGAGGTGTTCAACGCCATCAAGCAGGGCTACGTCGAGCCGATCGACGACAAGAAACTGATCACCCATGCCATCAGCGGCATGCTGTCCAATCTGGATCCGCATTCGGCCTATCTCGACGCCGATGCTTACAAGGATCTACAGGTCGGTACCCAGGGCGAATTCGGCGGACTCGGCATCGAGGTCGGCATGGAAGACGGTCTGGTCAAGGTCGTCTCGCCGATCGAGGACACTCCCGCCGATCGCGGCGGGATCAAATCCGGCGACCTGATTTTCAAGCTCGACGATACCCTGGTCAAAGGCCTGTCGCTCTCCGATGCAGTCAAGCGCATGCGCGGCAAGCCGAAGACCCAGATCCGGCTGTCCATCATCCGCAAGGACGAAGCCAAGCCCATCGAAATCACGCTGACCCGCGAAGTGATCAAGGTTCAGAGCGTCAAATCCAAGCTCGTCGAAGAAGGTTACGGCTATCTGCGCGTGACCTCGTTCCAGGAAAGTACGGCGGCTTCGGTGGTCAAACACCTCAACGATCTCTACAAGCCGGGGGCACTCAAGGGGCTGGTTCTCGACCTGCGCAACGATCCGGGCGGACTGCTGAATACGGCCATTGGCGTATCGGCGGCGTTCCTGCCGCCAAAGACACTGGTCACCTCGACCGATGGGCGTACGCCGGACGCCAAGCGCCAGTACTACGCATCACCCGAGGATTACCTGCGCGGCACGCGCGAGGATTACATCAAGAACCTGCCGGCTGAAGCGCTCAAGGTGCCGATGGTCGTCCTGATTAACGGCGGCTCGGCTTCGGCCTCGGAAATCGTCGCCGGTGCCCTGCAGGATCACAAGCGCGCGGTCATCCTGGGTACCACCAGTTTTGGCAAGGGCTCGGTACAGACTGTACTGCCGCTGCCCGGCAGCGCGGCCATCAAGCTGACCACGGCGCGCTATTTCACGCCGTCCGGCCGCTCCATCCAGGCCAAGGGAATCGTTCCCGACATCGTCGTCGAGGAAACCGCCAACGGCAGTCCTTCGCTGCGCCTGCGCGAAGCCGATCTTGAACATCATCTGCAAAACAGCAAGGACGACGCAGCACCGGCCAAGCCGCAAAGCAAGGCACCGGCGGTGGTCAAGCCGAGACCCGCTACGCCCAAGGATGAGGGCGAGGAGGCGGCGGAACCGCCAAGCCGCGAACTGGCCTCGAAGAAGGATTATCAGCTTGGACAGGCCCTCAACCTGCTCAAGGGTTTGCAATTCATGCAGAACAGGCCTTGAAGCCTTTCGTGTGATACATGAAACGACCGTCCGCAACGGCTCACAAACCGGCACCGATCCGCAAGGAACGGAATATCCCGTTTGCCAAGTTTCCCCCCGGACAGGTGCCCGAGGCTGCCGATGTCCTGCACAAGCTTGAGCATGTGGACGTCGAGCCGCAGGTCGAGCGCCGGATTGTCGGAGTCGCTTACGATTTGTACGAGCATTCGCTGCAGGAACTGGAAACGACGCTCGAAGACCGGGGATTCCACCTTGACAGCACCCTGATGAGCAAGCTGATGCGCGCGCTGATCTACTATGTCGAGGAAACCCAGTTGCACAACCTCGACGCGCCCGATCGCCCGCTCAAGAAATCGCAAAACGAGGCCTATACCCACGCCTGGGAACGCCACCCGCACGGCGACCACGACGACACTCCGCCGGAATGGCGCGAATACAAGTAATGTCGTTGGCATGACCGACGAACAGTTGCTGCGCTACAGCCGGCACATCCTGCTTGACGAAATCGGCATCGAAGGCCAGGCCAGGATTAGCGGTGCGCATGTGCTGATCATCGGCGCTGGCGGTCTGGGTTCTCCTGCCGCACTCTATCTCGCTTCTGCCGGCGTTTGCCGCATCACGCTGGCCGACGGCGACACGGTCGACCTGACCAATCTGCAACGCCAGATCCTGCACACGCAGGAGCGTATCGGCCAGTTGAAGGTCGTCTCCGGTCAAATGGCGCTATCCCAGATCAATCCGCACGTGTTTGTCGAAGCGATTGGCCAGCGCCTCGCCGGTCAGCAACTGGACGCCCTGGTTGCCGATGCCGATGTCGTGCTCGACTGTTGCGACAATTTCGCTACCCGCTACGCCGTCAACCGTGCCTGCTTCAACCATCGAACCCCGCTGGTGTCAGGTGCCGCCATCCGCTTCAGCGGCCAGCTCTCGGTTTTCGATACGCGGCGCGAGAACTCACCCTGTTACCACTGCCTGTTTCCGGAAGACGAGGCGGTCGAAGAAACCCGCTGCGCCGTGATGGGCATCTTCGCCCCGCTCACCGGCATCATCGGTGCCATGCAGGCGGCTGAAGCGCTGAAGGTACTGAGTGGCGCAGGCCAGCCCGCCATCGGCCAACTGCTGCTGCTCGATGCATTGACGCTGGAATGGCGCAGCGTGAAATTCGGCAAAGATCCGAAATGCGCGGTTTGCGGTGCCAGGGGGTGTTGACCTACATTTCGCCCATGAAATGTAGGTCAACACCCCCTAGCTGAAGCGCGCCAGGATGCGCAGATCGTCGCCGACCATGCGCACCTCGCGTATAGCCAGCCGGCGGTTATCATCCAGCGACGCCAGTGCCGGCAGATCAAACATCCCGCGCGCCGCGTCGCCAACCAGGCAGGGCGCAAGATAGAGCAGCACTTCGTCGACCAGTCCGCCGGCAAGCAGTGCACCATTGAGTCTGAAGCCGCCCTCGACGTGCACTTCGTTGATGCCGCGGCGTCCGAGTTCCTGCAGCAGCGCCGGCAAATCCACTTTACCGTCGGCATTCGGCAGGAACACGATTTCTGCGCCGCGTTCGCGCAATGCGGCCGCTTTTTGGACGTCTTTGCTGGCGGTCGCCAGCAACAGTCCGTCGCCACTCAGCACCCTGGCCTCAGGAGACAGTTCGAGGCGGCTATCGACCACCACTTTCAACGGCTGCCTTGACGTTTCCACCCCGCGCACGGTGAGTTGCGGATCATCATCGCGCACCGTGCCGATACCGCTCAGAATGGCGCAGGCACGAGCGCGCCAGCGATGCCCGTCGTGCCTTGCCGCAGCCCCTGTTATCCACTGGCTGACCCCGTTCTGCAGGGCGGTTTTCCCGTCCAGGCTGGCCGCCAGTTTCAGGCGTAACCAGGGACGAGAGCGCGTCATGCGTGAGACAAAACCGATATTGAGTTCGCGCGCCTCGGTTTCGAGCAGCCCGCATTCGGCGGAAATACAGGCAGCGGCCAGCGTCGACAAGCCTCGCCCGGCGACCTGCGGATTGGGATCGCGCATGGCCGCGACCACCCGGGTCACACCCGCAGCGATCAGCGCTTCGGCGCAAGGCGGCGTACGTCCATGATGGCTGCAGGGTTCGAGGGTGACGTAAACGGTGGCGCCGCGAGCCTCATTGCCAGCCGCCTGCAGGGCATGGATTTCAGCGTGCGCTGCGCCGGCCTGGCGGTGCCAGCCTTCGCCGACCGGCCGGCCATCCTTGACGATGACACAACCGACACGCGGATTGGGCGTGGTCGAGAACAGGCCCAGTTCGGCGAGACGCAGTGCCCGCGCCATGAAATCGTGATCGGCGGCGCTGAACATCGGGGAAACTACTTGCTGCGCCGTTGAACCGGACGCGACACTTCACGCACCAGATCGGAGAATTCGTCGACGTCTTCGAAGTTCCGATAGACGGAAGCAAAGCGGACATAGGCCACCTTGTCGAGTTTCTTCAACTCGCGCATGACCATCTCGCCGACTTTTTCCGAGGGAATTTCACGTTCGCCAAGGGTCAGCAGTTTTTCTTCGATGCGCGCGATGGCGGCATCAACCGCCTCGACCGTCACGGGCCGTTTGCGCAGGGACAACCACAGGCTGGCGGAAAGCTTTTCGCGGTCAAAATCAACGCGTGAGCCGTTTTTCTTGACCACCTGCGGCAGGCGGATCTCCGCCCGTTCGTAAGTGGAAAAGCGTTTGTCGCAGGTCAGACAACGCCGACGCCGACGAACGATGTCACCATCGTCGTTGATCCGCGTATCTGCAACCGTGGTATCGACTGCACCGCAGAACGGACATTTCATGGGTTGAACCCCATGAGGAGTAAAAGCAATGACTCCTCGCAGGCTTGCGCCGACGGCAGGAAAAGGACAGGTGACAAATCGGTGGGGGTCACTCCTCACTCCTCACTCTTCTCTCCTCACTGCGTGTATGGCGCCTAGGCGCCGTACACGGGAAACTTCTTGCACAGCACGGACACCTCGCTGCGCACGCGCGCCAGCACGGCCTCGTCATTCGGCGCATCAAGTACGTCGGCGATGAGGTGGGCGACTTCTTCGGCCTCGATCTCGGTAAAGCCACGCGTCGTCATCGCCGGCGAGCCGATACGGATGCCGGACGTAATCATCGGTTTTTGCGGATCGTTCGGAATGCCATTTTTGTTAACCGTGATGTGCGCCTTGCCGAGCGCCGCCTCGGCTTCCTTGCCGGTAATGTTCTTGGCGCGCAGGTCGATCAGGAAAACGTGCGATTCGGTACGCCCGGAGACGACGCGCAGGCCACGCTCTTCGGACAGCACGCGCGACAGCACGCGGGCGTTGGCCACCACCTGTTCCTGATAAGTCACGAACTCGGGCGTAGCCGCTTCCTTGAATGCCACGGCCTTGGCGGCGATCACGTGCATCAGCGGCCCGCCCTGCAAACCGGGGAAGATCGCCGAATTGATGGCCTTTTCGTGTTCCGCCTTCATCAGGATGATGCCACCGCGCGGACCACGCAGCGTCTTGTGCGTGGTCGAGGTCACGACATCGGCAAACGGCACCGGATTCGGATAGCAACCGGCGGCAATCAGGCCGGCGTAGTGTGCCATATCGACCCAGAAGATGGCGCCGACCGCCTTGGCCACCTTGGCAAAGCGTTCGAAATCGATGCGCAGCGAATAAGCGGAAGCGCCGGCGATGATGATCTTCGGCTTGTGTTCGCGCGCCAGCGCTTCCATCCTGCCGTAGTCGATCTCTTCCTTGGCATCAAGGCCGTAGGAAACCACGTTGAACCACTTGCCGGACATGTTGAGTGCCATGCCGTGCGTGAGGTGCCCGCCTTCGGACAGGCTCATGCCCATGATCGTATCGCCCGGCTTGGCGAAGGCCATCAGCACGGCCTGGTTGGCCTGCGATCCGGAGTTGGGCTGCACGTTGGCGCAATCGGCACCGAACAGCTTTTTCAATCGGTCGATGGCGATCTGCTCGGCCACATCGACGTATTCGCAGCCGCCGTAGTAGCGCTTGCCCGGATAGCCTTCAGCGTATTTGTTGGTCAGTTGCGAGCCTTGGGCTTCCATGACCGCCTTGCTGACATAGTTTTCGGAAGCAATCAGCTCAATGTGCTCTTCCTGACGGTGATTTTCGTTTTCAATCGCTTGCCAGAGCTCGGAGTCAACTGTTGCCAGGGTATCTTTTGCGGAAAACATAGTAAGCCTCTCAAGCCATTGAAAAGTTATAAATTGTACCACGCACGCCCGGCCCGGAAACGGATTGCTCCCGGCAAGATGCGCCGAAAACATGCTTTTGGATCCACCTTCTATGCGATAATTACCGCCCAATTTTAATGATTCGGGCTGCACCGGGCGATCCTTGGGAAATCCTTGTTTGACCAAGCGACCGCCCGAAGCGCATCGGCATGCAATTTTTATTCGTCTAGACAGGTATTGGCCTTTTCCCAAGGATTTTCCCGTGAACGCCCTGCTCAAGTTATCACGCCAGATCGATGTCCTGACCGAACGTATCGGCAAGGCTGCCCGCTGGCTGGTCCTGGTCGTCGTGCTGATCAGTGCCGCCAATGCGGCAATGCGCTACGTCTTCAATTACAGCTCGAATGCCTTTCTCGAGATCCAGTGGTATCTGTTCGGCCTGATTTTTCTCTCCTGCGCCGGTTATACGCTGCTGCGCAACGAGCATGTGCGCATCGACCTGATTTCCGGCAAGTTCTCGAAGCGCGGCCAGACTTGGATCGACATTTTCGGCATCCTCTTTTTTCTGATGCCGATGGCTATCGTCATCATGGTGCTCTCCTGGCCTGTTTTCATCCACGCCATCCAGTCAAGTGAAATGTCCAACAGTGCCGGCGGACTGATCGTCTGGCCGGCACGTTTGATGATTCCGGCAGGCTTCTTCCTGCTCATCGCGCAAGGAATTTCCGAATTGATCAAACGCATCGGTTTTCTCAAGGGCTTGTGCCCGGACCCGACAGCAAAGCGCAACGCATTGACGCCGGAAGAAGAACTCGCCCTGACCATCAAGGCTAACACCGCCCAAAAGGGAGGCGCTTGATGATTGAGCTCCTGATTGCCAATATGGCGCCGATCATTTTTGCCTCGATGATCCTTTTCCTGCTCGTCGGCTTTCCCGTCGCCTTTGCACTGGCGGCCAACGGCGTCGTTTTCGGCCTGATCGGCATCGAACTCGGTTTGATCGGCCCGCAGATCTTCCAGGCCATGCCGGATCGCCTCTTCGGCGTGATGGCCAATGAAACCTTGTTGGCTGTGCCTTTCTTTACCTTCATGGGGCTGATCCTCGAACGTTCGGGCATGGCCGAAGACCTGCTTGATACCATCGGCCAGTTGTTCGGCCCGATTCGCGGCGGTCTGGCTTATGCCGTGGTTTTCGTCGGTGCGCTGCTCGCCGCAACGACCGGCGTCGTTGCCGCCTCGGTCATTTCGATGGGACTCATCTCGCTGCCGATCATGTTGCGTTACGGCTACGACAAACGGCTTGCGGCCGGCGTCATTGCGGCATCCGGAACGCTGGCGCAGATCATCCCGCCGTCGCTGGTGCTGATCGTCATGGCCGACCAGCTCGGCAAATCCGTTGGCGACATGTACAAGGGCGCCTTTATTCCAGGCCTGACGCTGACTGGTCTTTATGTCCTGTACGTCATACTCGTCGCCATTTTCCGCCCGAAGTGGGTACCGGCCTTGCCGCCGGAAGCGCGCATTTTCAGCGAACCCAGCGGCAAGACCGGTGGCATGTCACTGCTGGTTCTGATGGCCATCTCCGTTGCTGCCGGCATGGCCTTCAGCAAGACCTTCCCGGCCGAAGCTCCGCTCGACGAACTGATCATTCTGTGCACCATGATCGGCATCGGCGTCCCCTTTGTCTGCGCCTTGATCAACAGGGCATTGAAGCTCGGCCTGCTTTCGACGATGGCAGAAAAAGTCACTTTCGTGCTGATCCCGCCCCTAGCGCTGATCTTTCTCGTGCTCGGCACTATTTTCCTCGGTATTGCCACGCCAACCGAGGGTGGCGCCATGGGCGCCACTGGTGCCCTGGTCATGGCCATCATCCGCAGACGAATGAACGGGGCACTGCTCAAGCAGGCCATGGACAGCACCGCCAAGCTGACCACCTTCGTGGTCTTCATCCTGATTGGCGCCCGTGTTTTCTCACTGACTTTTTACGGTGTCGATGGCCACCTGTGGGTCGAGCATCTGCTCGGCAATCTGCCCGGCGGCCAGGTCGGCTTCCTGATCGTGGTCAACCTTCTGGTTTTCGTGCTCGCCTTCTTTCTCGACTACTTTGAGCTGTCGTTCATCGTTGTCCCCTTGCTCGGCCCGGTTGCCCAGAGCCTGGGGATCGACCTGATCTGGTTTGGCGTGCTGCTCGGCGTCAACATGCAGACCTCGTTCCTGCATCCGCCGTTTGGCTTTGCGCTGTTCTTCCTGCGCTCGGTCGCCCCGGCATCGGTCAAGTCTTCCGACATCTATTGGGGAGCGATTCCCTTTGTCTGCATCCAGATCATCATGGTCGGGCTGATCATCGCCTTCCCGCAACTGGTTACCGCCGGCCTCGACAAGCCAATCACGGTCGATGTCAACTCGGTTCAGATGGAACTTCCGGAAACCAATTACGACCAGCCGGAGGAGTAGGAAGAAGCGCCCCAGCCTGAAAAAGGCAAGTAGGAAAAACCGGGTAGATCGGGATAGGGGCGGCCAGATTACCTGACCGACCCCTCCCACACCACCCGGCATGCGGGTCCGCACCGGGCGGTTGAAATAGTTGAGGTC
>JAIFKU010000150.1 GCA_020049495.1 Accumulibacter sp. | reverse complement strand
ACGCGCAAGCCGGTAAAGGAACCGGGGCCGGCACCGAAGGCGATTCCCTCCAGATCGACAAACCCAAGGCCCAGTTCGCTCAAGGCCTCCCCGGCCAGCGGCAGCAGGGTGGCGGAATTGGACTGGCCTTCCGGGCAGTTTCGGGCAAATACTTCCCCGTCACGCCAGAGGGCGACGGAACCCGGATCGGTCGCGGTTTCAAGGGCAAGAATCAGCATGGAGCGTATTCTACCGGAACGCCGGCGGGGTGCTGCAGGCGTTACGCCGGAAAGTGAAGGATGCCGGAAAGCCATTCGTTCGTCATTCGTTCGTCATTGCAGCCGGCATGCGAACATAGTAGGCTTGGCAATCTCTTACTGGTTCCGAGTTGCCTGGTCGGGGATAATCGAAGCAACAACGGGGAGCGACTGGCGAAAATCGGCCATCAACAGCCAGTGGAATCTCCGCGGTGAACGGTTCTTTTAGGGCCGAATCCGGACATTCCCGTTAGCGACTCGCAAAAGAAAAACAAGAGCCAAAGCCCACGTTTCTACCCAACTGCACCTCAGTCAATCAGGGGGTGTCTCAGAATTCGGAAAATAAAGCACGTTAAGGGACTTACGAGATTTTGAAAGGACTCAATGTGCTGGATCGTGCTGGATTTGGACGTCTGAGCAATTTTTGTTGTCATACATTCCGATGGTCGTTAGAATGTATCCATGAACAAACGGTTACTGAAAGACCTCCTGTACGAGCAGGTCGCCCGCATCGGCAAAGCCGCCTCCAGTCCGAAGCGGCTGGAACTGCTGGATCTATTGGCGCAAGGCGAGAAAACCGTCGAAACCTTGGCGAGCGAATTGTCGGCTGACATCAAGCTCACCAGTGCACACTTGAGAGTTCTGAAGGAAGCACGCCTGGTGACTTTTCGGCGTGAAGGCAAATACATCATCTATCAACTGGCGGGCAGCGATGTCGCGGGTCTGTGGGTGAACCTGCGCCAAGTCGCTGAAGAGCACCTGCTTGAACTAAAGATGGCGCTCGGCCAGATGGTGGCTGATCCGGCAAAACTCTCTGCGGTCAGTCGCGAGGTACTGCTGGAGCAGGCCAAGCGGGGCGAGGTATGCGTCATCGACGTGCGTCCGCTAAATGAGTACGAAACGGCCCACCTGCCTTTCGCTCGTTCGATGCCAGTGGCCGAGATTGAGCGGCGACTCGCTGAATTGCCGTCCGACCTGGAAATCGTCGCCTACTGCCGAGGACCATTTTGCCTGCTCTCCGACGAGGCCGTCGCATTGCTCGCGGCGAAAGGCTATCGGGTACGCAAAATTCTCGATGGCGTCAGTGAATGGCAGGCGGCGGGTCTCCCGGTGGAGCACCTCGAATCATGACTATGAAGGGTCGTGAAAGCGGCATGCCCGAAGAAGCTTACTGGGCAAGCTTCTTCGAGCCAGAGGTCATTATTGACCGACTGCTGGGTACGGCAGTGCCGGGGGACGTCATCGAATTCGGTTGCGGTTATGGTTCTTTTACGGTGCCCACCGCCCGACGTACGACAGGGCGTGTTATCGCTCTGGATATCGAGCCGGAAATGGTCGACTGTGTGCGCCAAAAGGCTCTTGCGTTCGATTTACCCAACATTCAAGCCGACGTGCGAGATTTTGTAGCACAAGGAACGGGCGTGGATTCCGAGTCGCAGGCGCACGCGATGATCTTCAACCTGCTGCACTTGGAGCACCCCGTGGCGTTACTGCGCGAAGCCTACCGAATCTTGCAGGACGGTGGTGCCCTTTCAGTGCTCCACTGGCGCAGCGACATTCCGACTCCTCGTGGCCCCTCGCTGGCGATTCGCCCGACACCTGAACAATGCCGGAGATGGATGACTGGAGCCGGATTTCACACCATTGAATCTGTTGATTTGCAAGATTGCTGTCCGTTCCACTTCGGCCTGCTGGCCAGGCGTTGATTCCCTTCATTCTGGAGACCGTTCATGAAAACCCTGATTATTTTCAACCACGAGCCCTACGACACCACCGACGTGACCTGGAATGGCTTGCGACTGGCCGACAAGTTGGTCGAGGCGGGAAGTGAAGTTCGTATTTTCCTGATGAATGATGCGGTCGATATGGCCCGCGATGCCTGCCGTCCACCGGAAGGTTATGACCAGGATCTTTCTCAAATGCTCAAAGCCCTGATAGCCCGTGGCGTGATCGTCAGAGTATGCGGAACCTGTATGGCGCGCTGCGGCATTTACAAAAATCAGCCGTATTTCGAGGGTGCCGAAAAATCAACCATGCCGGCCTTGGCGGAATGGGTCATGGATAGCGATAAGGTCGTGTCGTTCTAAAAATGTCTACGGCGTGCCGTTCGCATCAAGAACAGATAACGATGTAATGGGTCGTCATGTCCGCCTGAAACCCACAGCAAATTGGGCTATGTCCTATGTCAACAGAGGCGCTGCCTTGAGCGTATCTTCTGTGGTCGAAGCCGACCTCAAAAGCTCATTCCCGCATCGTAAATGACGGTTCCCGCTGCGAAGCTGCCGCCCAACCGCAAACCTTGAATGGCCGTTGAGGGTCGGGAGCAGCAGATCAACCCGGCACCACCACGCCAAAGCACGTCACCCCGCCTTCCGAGGCCACAGACGCCGTACCACCATGAGCTTCGGCAATTGACTTGACGATGGCCAGCCCCAGTCCTGAATGCATACCCTCGCCGGTCCGCGATGGGTCGGCGCGGTAGAAGCGGTCGAACAGGCGCGGCAGGTGTTCAGCCGGGATCGTTTCGCCGGTGTTGGAAACTTCGATGACCACACCACCTGCATCCTGAGGCTGGATGAGTACCCTGACGCTCCCGCCGGGTGGCGCATGCCGGATGGCATTGGAGAGCAGGTTGCTGATCGCGCGGCGGATCATCAGCGGATCGCCGTGCAGTATCGCGCTGCCTTCGCGGTTCACCATCACGCCCTTTTCGTCGGCCACCAGGCGGTGGAAATCGACGAGGTCATCGATCAGGGGCACCAGGTCGAGTGCCTGCCGTGAGGGCACGATCTGCCCGTCGTCGGCCTTGGCGATGAACAGCATGTCGGCAATCATGCGCGATAGTCGCTCGAATTCCTCTACATTCGAGACCAGTACATCGCGGTAGGCCTCGGTTGTTCGCATCTGCGAGAGCGTGACCTGCGTCTGCGTCAGCAGGTTGCTGACCGGCGTGCGGAATTCATGCGCCAGATCGGAGGAGAAATCCGAGAGTCGCCGGAACGACTCTTCCAGCCGCGAGAGCATGGCGTTGAGCGTTTGCGCCAGTTCGGCCAGTTCGGCCGGCACGGCATCGACCGCCAGCCGGGCGTCGAGCTGCTGCGCGGTAATGCCTTCGGCCTTGCGCTTCATCGCCTGCAGCGGAGCCAGGCCGCGCCGGACGGCCAGCCAGCCGAGAAAACCGGTCAGCAGCGCGGCCAGCACGACGAAGAACCACAATGTGGTGCGGAACGAGGCCATGAACTGCTCGTGATGCGAGATATCCGTCGCCACGGCCACCGTGGCCGGCCCGGCACCGGCGATCCCGGTGTCCACCTGCGCGGCAATGCCCCGGAAAGGCCTGTTCTGTGCGGTTCTCCAGACCATGGGCTGCGGGACGCCCGTCGTTATTGGCTTTCCAAGCAGGGCATGCGGAAACTCGGCACCGCTGGTGGCGAACAGGGTCTCGCCCTCCGGGGCCACGACAACGACCGCCAGGCCCTGATGCCCGACCAGTGAATCGTCCAGTTGCTGGGGAATGGCCGCCAGGTCCTGCGCGAAGTGCACTCTTTCCAGCGCATGCCGCGTCAGATCGAGCTTTCCGGAGAGAATGTCCATGTCCTGTTCGACAAAGTGCTGCTCGACCGAAGCGCCGATCAGCGCGCCCAGAATCAGCAGGACGATGGTCGAGACGCTGGCGAAAAGTGCCGTCAGGCGCAGGGTGAGGCTCAGGCGCACGCCGGATCCTCCAGCACGTAGCCCATGCCGCGCGCAGTGCGGATCAGCTTCGGTTCGAAATCGTCATCGACCTTGGCGCGCAGGCGACGCACGGCCACTTCCACGACATTGGTGTCGCTGTCGAAATTCATGTCCCACACCTGCGAGGCGATCAGCGAACGCGGCAGCACTTCTCCTCGTCGGCGCAGCAGGAGTTCAAGCAGGGCGAATTCCCTGGCCGTCAGGTCGATGCGCTTGCCGGCGCGGATCACGCGCCGCCGGAGCAGATCCAGTTCGAGATCGGCCACGCGCAGGTTCTCCGGCTCCCTGCTCTTGCTACCCCGGCGCAGCAGCGTGCGTACGCGGGCCAGCAGTTCGGCAAAGGCAAAGGGCTTGACGAGGTAATCGTCGGCGCCGAGTTCGAGGCCGCGCACCCGGTCGTCGACCTGATCGCGCGCGGTCAGGAACAAGACCGGCAGTTCCTTGCCGGCGCGGCGTATGCCCTGCAGGACCTGCCAGCCGTCGATGCCCGGCAGCATTACGTCGAGGATGGCCAGATCGTAGGCCTCGGTCAGCGCCAGATGCAGGCCATCGAGCCCGTTACGTGCCAGGTCGACGATAAAGCCGGCCTCGCCCAGGCCCTGCTTGAGGTAATCGCCTGTTTTCGCTTCGTCTTCGACCACCAGGATTTTCATCGGTATTCCTGTTTTCTATGGGGCATTTTTCCGCCAGTGTCCTGCTTTTGACTAGCCGGCAACGGAAGATTACGGAAATGTAATCCGGATGTCAGCTTTTCGTTGGCCTGCGTTGCGCATACTGCGCTCATTTTCCCGTCGTATGAAACGCTGCTGGTCGAGGCCGACGGCAGCACCCGAATTTTTGCCAAACACTGATTCCGGAGCGGAAACCATGCAATTCTTCATTTCTACCCTGCTTCTTTCCCTGGTCGCCAGTTTTTCTGCCCACGCCGCCCCGACGGGCAGCGACCCGCATGCCGGGCATGGCGGAATGCATTCCGCTGCGCCGGCTTCTTCTGAAACCGCGATGGCCGACGGTATCGTCAAGAAGATCGACAGGGCGGCAGGCAAGGTGACCGTCAGCCATGGCCCGCTGACCAATCTCAACATGCCGGCGATGACCATGGCCTTCCGCGTCAAGGACGCCGCCTGGCTCGACCAGATGCAGTCCGGCGGAAAAATCCGCTTCGTCGCCGACACGATTAACGGCAGCCTCGTCATCGTCCGTTTCGAGCCGTCGAAATGAACAGGAAGCTCGCCTTCCGACTCCTCGCTCTGCTCTTGCTGTCCGGTTTGCAGCTTCCGCTCAGGGCGCAGGAAACGCAACCGGGCCGTACGGTCGAAAGCCTGCTCGATGTCGCCCGCAGCAACAATCCGGAATACGCCGCCATGCGCCATGAGGCCGACGCGGCCGGCGAACGCATCACTCCGGCCGGCGCGCTGGCCGACCCGAAATTCAGGACTGAATTTCGCGATATCACCAAATTTGGCGAACAAAGCGCCACTCTCTCGCCCAGCCGGGTCGGCAGTACCCGCTATCTGCTGATGCAGGATCTGCCGTGGTACGGCAAACGCGACCTGAAACGGGAAATCGCCGAAATGGACGCCGAAAGTGCCCGAGGCCGAGCACGCGGCACATGGTCCGAACTGGCCGCAAGGATCAAGACAGCCCAGGCACAGCGCTACTATCTTTATCGTAACGAAAAGCTGACACAGGAAATTCTCGATCTGATCGTCCGCCTGGAGAAGGTCGCTCAAGTTCGCTATGCCGGCGGGCTTGCTGCCCAGCAGGATGTGATCCGGGCGCAGGTCGAGCAGACCGGAATGCGCAATGAATTGATTGCCCTGGAAAACGAAAGCCGTCAGGTCAACGCCCGGCTTAATGCCTTGCTGGCGCGACCCGCTTCGGCCCCACTGGCTGCGCCGGAACTACTGCGCGCACTTCCGGCACCCGTCAGACTTGATCATGCAGCACTCGAAGATCGGGTCCGCTCGCGCAATCCCCTGCTCTTTGCAGAGGAATCCCGCATCAAGGCGGCTGAAAAGAACCGGGAACTGACCTACAGGAACCGCTATCCCGATTTCACGGTCGGAGTCTCGCCGATCCAGTATCAGAGTGCGGTCAAGGAATGGGAACTCATGGTCGAGCTCAACATCCCCTTGCAGCAAGCCTCGCGCCGAGCACAGGAACGTGAATCCGAGTCGATGTTAGCGGCGGCCCGCTCGCGCAAGGACGCCGCATCGAATCAGATCCTTTCGGATCTGTCGGAAAATCTGTCCACCATCGAAGTGGCCCGGCGTACCGAAATGCTGGCGTCAAGCAGCCTGCTGCCGCAGGCCGAACTGACGTTCCAGGCGGCTCTGGCTGGCTACGAGAACGGCAAGGTCGATTTCGCCACCCTGCTCGACGCCCAGAAACAAATCCGACAGGCCAGACAAACCCAGATCAAGGCCCAGGCCGAAGCGCAGATACGCCTGGCAGAAATCGAAAAACTGCTCGGGGAAGATTTATGAAATCTGACTTCGCAATTGCGGTCGGGGTTTTCGCTGTCGCTGTGGTCGCCGCCGCCGGCGGCTACTGGCTGGGCAGCAAGGGAACAACAGCTCATGAGCCAAGCGCCGCGGCAATTTCAGTCAATGCCGCCAATCCAGCCGGTACTGCGAAGAAGGAACGCAAACTCCTTTTCTACCGCAACCCGATGGGCTTGCCTGATACTTCGCCGACACCCAAGAAAGATCCGATGGGCATGGATTACATCGCTGTTTACGAGGGTGAAGACGACAGCGGAAATGCCGGCGAGTCCACTCCGGCCAATCAGGTCAGGATCAGTACCGAGAAAGTGCAGAAGCTCGGTGTCAGGAGCGAAGCCGCCCAACTGCGTGCTCTGGATAAAACGGTGAGCGCCGCCGGTCGCATTGAACCCGATGAGCGACGCACTTACGCCATCTCGCCCAAGTTCGAGGGCTACGTCGAACGCCTGCACGTCAATGTCACCGGCCAGGCCGTTGGCAAGGGCCAGCCGCTGTTCGAGGTGTACAGCCCGGAACTGGTCTCTGCCCAGCGCGAATACCTCATCGCCGCGCAGGGCATTGATTCACTCAGGGACGCAGGAGGTTCGGCCCAGACGGGAATGAAGCAACTGGCCGATTCCAGCCTGCAACGCCTGAAGAACTGGGATATCTCTGAAGAACAGCTCAAGGCGCTTGCCCAATCCGGTGAAGCCAGACGCACACTGACCTTCCGCTCACCGGTATCGGGCATCGTCACCGAGAAAAAGGCACTGCAAGGCATGCGCTTCATGCCCGGCGAGGCCCTCTATCAAGTGACCGACCTGTCCTCGGTGTGGGTCGTCGCCGACGTTTTCGAGCAGGACATCGGGCTGATCAAGCTGGGCGCCAAGGCAAAAGTCAGGATCAACGCCTACCCGGACAAGCTGTTCGAAGGCAAAATCAGCTATGTCTATCCGACCCTGAACGCGGCGACGCGTACGGTGCCGGTCCGCGTCGAACTCGCCAACCCTGGTCTATTATTGAAACCGGCCATGTTTGCGCAGGTCGAATTGCCGGTATCGGCCAAGGGCCCGGTCGTCACCGTACCGATCTCCGCCGTCATCGACAGCGGAACGCGTCAGATCGTGCTGATCGAGCAGGGCGAAGGTCGCTTCGAAGCACGCGAAGTCAAGCTCGGCGTCCGTAGCGACACTCATGTTGAAATCATCGGTGGGGTAAAGGACGGCGAACTGGTCGTGGTCACGGCCAATTTCCTGATCGACGCCGAAAGCAATCTCAAAGCCGCCTTTGGCGGGTTTGGCGCAGCCGACCAGAAGCCCGCCGGTGCAGCCAGGCCGGCCAGCCACAAAGCCACCGGCAAGCTGGATGGCATCGATGCCAAGACCGGTACGCTCACTATCGAGCACGGCCCGGTCGCCAGCCTCAAGTGGCCGTCCATGACCATGGAATTCAAGCTGGCCAACTCGGCCCTGCTCAAAGACATGAAGCCCGGCGCGAGCGTCGAATTCGAGTTCGTCGAACGTAGCCAAGGTGAATGGATCATTACTTCGCTCAAACCGGCCCAGCCCCACACCCATTGACACAATTCAACATTCCCCTTGGTCATCCCGGCGAAAGCCGGGATCCAGAAATTGCTCCGAAAATCTGGATTCCGGCTTTCGCCGGAATGACGGAATAAATCGGCGTTACACGGAAACCGGAAGAAAAACATGCTGAATGCCATTATCGAATGGTCGAGCCGGAACCGCTTTCTCGTCCTGCTGGCCACCGTGTTCATCGTTTTCTGGGGCATCTTTTCCGTCCTCAGAACGCCGATTGACGCGCTTCCCGACCTCTCGGACGTGCAGGTCATCGTTTACACCGAGTTTCCGGGTCAGGCGCCGCAGGTGGTCGAGGACCAGGTCACCTACCCGCTGACCACGGCCATGCTCTCGGTACCCAAATCGAAGGTGGTGCGCGGCTTCTCGTTCTTCGGCGCCTCCTTCGTCTACATCATCTTCGAGGATGGCACGGACATCTACTGGGCGCGTTCGCGTGTGCTGGAATACCTCAACTTCGCCTCCGGACGCATGCCCAAAGGCGTGACGCCGCAGATCGGGCCGGATGCCACCGGTGTCGGCTGGGTCTATCAGTACGTCCTGCTGGCCAAGGACAAGACGCTGGCCGAACTGCGCTCGATCCAGGACTGGTACGTCCGTTACCAGTTGACCAAGGCACACGGTGTTGCCGAAGTAGCATCGATTGGCGGCTTCGTGCAGACCTACCAAGTCACTGTCGACCCGGTGAAACTGCGTTCCTACGGCGTTCCGCTGATGAAGGTCGCGCAGGTGATCCGCGATTCGAACCGTGACGTCGGCGGTCGTGCCGTGGAAATGGCCGAGACCGAGTACATGGTGCGCGGCAAAGGCTATCTGCGCGGCAAGAGCGACATCGAACTGCTCGTTGTAAAAAGCGACAAGGGCACGCCGGTGCTGATCCGTGACATTGGCCGCGTCGAACTGGTGCCCGACGAACGGCGCGGACTGACCGAGCTTAACGGCGAAGGCGAAGTCGTTTCCGGCATTGTCATGTCACGCTACGGGCAGAACGCGCTGGAAGTGATCAGCGACATCAAGGAAAAAATTGCCGAAATCGGCCCGGGATTACCCGCAGGTGTGACCGTTGAAACGGTCTATGACCGCTCCGAACTGATCCACCGCGCCATCGATACGCTCAAGCGCACGCTGATCGAAGAATCGCTGATCGTTGCGCTGGTGTGCATCGTCTTCCTGCTGCACGTACGCAGCGCGCTGGTCGCCATCCTGATGCTGCCGGTCGGCATCCTGATCGCCTTCATCGCCATGCGCGCGCTGGGCATGAACTCGAACCTGATGAGCCTCGGCGGCATCGCCATCGCCATCGGCGCGATGATCGACGCGGCGATTGTCATGATCGAGAACGCGCACAAGCATCTTGAGCGGCTTGAACACCACCCAGCCCTTCATCCCGGCGAAAGCCGGGATCCAGTAGTCACCAATGATTCCTGGTTCCCGGCTTTCGCCGGGATGACGGAACGCGCCGAAGCCATCCTGACTGCCTGCAAGGAAGTCGGCCCCGCGCTCTTCTTCTCGCTGCTGATCATCACCGTCTCCTTCCTGCCGGTGTTCAGTCTCGAAGGCCAGGAGGGCCGTCTCTTCTCGCCGCTGGCCTACACCAAGACCTTCGCGATGGCCGGTGCAGCACTGCTTTCGATCACGCTGGTGCCGGTGCTGATGCTGTTTTTCATTCGCGGCAAGATCATGCCGGAAGCCAAAAACCCGGTGAATCGCTTCCTGATCTGGGCCTATCGGCCAATCATTACCGGTGTCATGCGCTGGAAGAAATTGACCATTCTTCTCGCGCTTTTTGCCCTGGGCGTCTCGATCTACCCGGCATCCAGACTCGGTTCTGAATTCATGCCGACGCTCAATGAAGGCACGCTGTTCTACATGCCGGCCTCGCTGCCCGGCATGTCGATTACCAAGGCCGCCGAGATCCTGCAAACGCAGAACAAGATCATCAAGAGCTTCCCCGAAGTCGCCTCGGTCTACGGCAAGGCCGGGCGTGCCAACACGGCGACCGACCCGGCGCCGACCGAGATGTTCGAAACGGTGATCAACCTCAAACTGGAATCCGAATGGCGGGCCGGCATGAACATCGACAAGCTGGTCGCCGAACTCGACAAGGCGCTGCAATTCCCCGGCATTTCCAATGCCTGGACGATGCCGATCAAGG
>JAIFKU010000172.1 GCA_020049495.1 Accumulibacter sp. | reverse complement strand
AGCCGGGGTCCAGTTCGTTCATCTAATTGATTTAATTGACGTCGGTGGTGCGCACTGGATCCCGGCCTACGCCGGGAAGACGAATTTATAATCCTGTTCCTATTTTTTCACAGCCTCTGAGTCTATCAGGCAAAACTCTTTATAAAAACGACCCGTCGCGCAGCGTCAGAATCCGCTCCGCCCGCCCGGCCAGGCCGGGATCGTGCGTGACGATGACGAAACTCGTCTGGCGCGAGCGGTTGAGCGCCAGCATCAGCTCGAACACACCCTCGGCCGTTTGCCGGTCGAGATTGCCGGTCGGCTCGTCGGCCAGCACGCAGGCCGGTTCGGTCACCAGTGCGCGGGCAATGGCCGCCCGCTGGCGCTCGCCGCCGGAAAGTTCCGATGGCGTGTGGTCGAGCCGGTGCGACAGTCCGACTTCGCCGAGCACCACCGCCGCCCGCTCTTCCGCTTCGGCTTTGGGCATGCGCCGGATGAACAGCGGCATGGCGACGTTTTCCAGTGCCGTGAATTCGGGCAGCAGATGATGGAACTGGTAGACGAAGCCGAGATGACGGTTGCGCAGGGTACCGCGTTCGGCGTCGCTGATCTCGGACAGATCGCGTCCCATCAACTGGATCTTGCCTGCCGTTGCCGCGTCCAGACCGCCGAGCAAATGCAGCAGCGTGCTCTTGCCCGAACCGGAGGCACCGACCACGGCGACCCGCTCACCGGCCACGATCTCAAGATCGACACCAAGCAGGACGGGTACTTCGGCGCCCTCGCCCGTACCCTGCCGGTAAATCTTTTTCAGCCCCTGACAGGCCAGCACGATCTGACGAGGCTCACTCATAGCGCAGGGCCTCCGCCGGATTGACGCGCGACGCGCGCCAGCTCGGATAGATCGTCGCCACCAGCGACAACACAAAAGACACACCGGTGATGGTGCTGACGTCCGTCCACTGCAATTCGGACGGCAGGTTGGAGATGTAATACACCTCCTTGGACATGAACTGCGTACCGAGCAGACGCTCGATGAAGGGCACGACCACATCGACGTTGAGCGCCAGCGTCACGCCGCCGGCAATGCCGAGGCCGAGGCCGATGAAACCGATCAGCGCACCCTGTACCATGAAGATGGCCATCACGCTGCCGGGGCTGGCGCCGAGCGTACGCAGGATGGCAATGTCGGCCTGCTTGTCGGTCACCGCCATGACCAGCGTCGACACGATATTGAAGGCGGCTACGGCGACGATCAG
The DNA here is from genome assembly GCA_020049495.1 of Accumulibacter sp. Classification (GTDB taxonomy): domain Bacteria; phylum Pseudomonadota; class Gammaproteobacteria; order Burkholderiales; family Rhodocyclaceae; genus Propionivibrio. The sequence goes on along the minus strand of JAIFKU010000172.1, from coordinate 27,560 downwards.
CGAGAGGATGATGAACATCATGTTCTTTTCGATCTGTACGGCGCGGAAAAAATTGGCATGGCTGCGCGTCCAGTCGCTGATGTAGGCCGCCGTATTCAGACTGTTGGCCAGTTGCCGGGCAATGGCCGGCGCCTTGAACAGATCGTCGAGTTTGAGGCGGACGCCGGAAACACGATCGTCCATGCGGTAGAGGCGCTGCGCGTCTTCCATGCGGATCAGCGCCAACCCGCTGTCGTACTCGAACATGCCGACCTCGAACAGGCCGGTAACGGTAAAGGTCTTCAGGCGCGGCACCACGCCGGCAGGAGTGACAACGCCCTGCGGCGCAATGACAGTCACCTTGTCGCCGACAAAAACGCCGAGCGCACGGGCCAGTTCGCTGCCCAGCACAATGTTGAACGAATCTGGCACCAGGGTTTCGAGACGGCCTTCCTTCATGTGCGAGCGGAAGTCGACCACCTTGTCTTCAAAGTCTGGCAGGATGCCGCGCACCATCGCGCCGCGCACCGACTGCCCGAAGGAAAGCATGCCCTGCGCCTGCACGAAAGGCGCCGCCGCCAGCACACCCGGCTGTTTGGCCGCCTGTTCAGCCACCCCCTGCCACTCAGCCATCTCGCCACTGGCACCGGTAATCTGGATGTGCGAGACCACGGCCAGGATGCGCCCGCGCAACTCGGTCTGGAAGCCGTTCATCACGGAAAGCACGACAATCAGCGCGGCCACGCCGAGTGCAATGCCAAGCATCGAAATCATCGAAATGAAGGAGATGAAATGATTGCGTCGCTTGGTACTCGTGTAACGCAGACCAATCAGCAGTTCGTAAGGCAAGGCCATCAGTGGCAAATTCTCATGTCGGGCTTGTGGACAAGCCGGGGTGGGACGGCAAAACGCTATGCTACACTGTTCCCGGGCATTCTTCCCCGCCAGGAAGGCCAGTTCAGGGCAATTGCAAGAAATTACGGGAATCCGGATTCTTCTGTGGATGGACGCCCAAAACTAAGCTTGGCTGATCAGGGCCAGCCTCTCTTGCGCAACGGCTACGCATTTCAGAGATTCAGACCTCGGGCAACGAATCCATCGGGCTGCGCACTCCTCGGCCGCCTACCTTCAAAACGTGGGTGTAGATCATGGTCGTTGCCACATCGGCATGGCCGAGCAGATCCTGCACCGTACGGATATCGTATCCACCCTGAAGCAGCGTTTTTGCAAAGGAGTGGCGAAGGGAATGTGGCGTTGCCGGCTTGGCGATACCGGCAAGCAACAACGCGCGCTTGAAGGCACGTTGAAACGACTGATCGTACAGGTGATGCCAGCGCAGAACACCGGAGCGCGGGTCAACCGAATGCGTGTCCTGCGGAAACACCCAAAACCAGTTCCACGACGTTCCGGCCCGAGGGTACTTGCGGTCAAGCGCATCCGGCATAGCCACGCCACCACGCCCAGCCTCCTGATCGGCACTCCACAATACCCGCGACCGTAATAGCTGGTACCTCAGCCCCGGCACAAGGCGTTGCGGCAACATGACCGCCCTATCCTTTCCGCCTTTGCCCTCGCGCACGATGATCGTGCTCAGTCCGAAGACCACATCCTTCACACGCAGTTGCAAGCCCTCGTTGATGCGCATCCCCGTGCCATACAGCAATTGGGCAAAGAGGCGATATTCACCCTTCAGGACACAAAGAATCCGGGCCACCTCATCGGGAGACAGAACGACAGGGAGGTGCGTCTTCGTGCGCGGGCGCCCAATCTCCTTCATCCATGGCCAATCGACACCGAGCACTTTACCGAAGAAGAACAGCAAGGCTGAAAGCGCCTGCTTGTGCGTTGACGCCGCCACATTACGTGTACCGGCAAGCCAGGACAGAAATGCCTCGACCTCAGCGCCACCCATGGTGGTCGAGTGCTGAAGACTGTGGAACCTGATAAACGCCCGTACCCAATAGACATAGGCCTCCTCTGTGCGTATGCTGTAGTGCAAATAGCGAATGCGCTCGCGTAGTTGATCAAGCACTTTTACGGAGCGCAGAGGGGCAACGGGGCGGTGCATCTTTCCACGATAATTTAATACTGGATAAATTCACAGCATAGTTGCCGGAAATCCAGGCTGCAAGTTGCTTTTGATGCACTGAGCGACGCCGAGTTAGGGAGCAGGCGCCGGAGTTATACAGCAAAACTGATCCCTATAACAAAGTTGGAGATTTCCATATCATCGTATGGCTTTTTATATTGCCAAATGCTAGACTTCACCCATGGCAAACACTCGCTTCGATTGGGATCCAGATAAGGACGCCGAAAACCAGCGAAAGCACGGGGTTTCCTTCTCTCGTGCCCAATACGCCTTTGCGGACTCACAGCGCGTGATTGCCAAGGATGCCACTCACAGTCAAACCGAAGAGCGGTTCTATTGTTTCGGCGAAGTTGATGGTGGCGTCCTCACTGTGCGGTTTACCTACCGCGCTTCGGTTATTCGAATCATCGGCGCCGGTTATTGGCGCAAAGGAAAGGCCATCTATGAGCGCGAAAATAAAATACACCGATGAACCCCTCGGCAAGGTTCAAGTGGTTCCTGACTTCCTCCCTTCGCCCGCAGAATTGGCATTTCGTGAAGAAGGTGTGAAAGTAACCTTGGCTCTGAGCAAGAAGAGCATCGAGTTCTTTAAGTCCGAGGCCACAAAGCATCACACGCAGTACCAACGCATGATCCGTCGACTCATCGATGCCTATGTTGATGCCCAGGCCCCAACCCAGCGGTCAAACGGACCTCACGCATAAAGCCGCGCGAGGCCGGTTACCTCTTCGTTAGGCGGCACAAGCCACCCCTTCCGCTATGCTCTTCCGCGAAGCCAAATCCACTGAGCTCGATGCGGTTCTACACACGCACAAGCGCGCATTCGGACAAGATGACGAGGCAATCCTCGTCGACAGTCTGCTCAGGGATCCAAGTGCACAACCATTCCTGTCCGTTGTTGCAGAGTCGGAGGGAGAACTTGCAGGTCACGCCCTTTTTACGTCGCTGACTCTCGTTGGCTCTCAGACTCCGACAAGCTGTTCGATACTGGCGCCACTCGCCGTCTTGCCGAAGTACCAGAGGTCGGGCGTCGGACGTGGTCTGATTGAGTTCGGCTGCAAACTCCTCGCTGAGCGCAACATCGATTTCGTCTTCGTCCTCGGAGATCCGCAGTACTACACCCGATGCGGCTTCACACCAGCGGTTGCCTACGGCCTCCACGCGCCGTACGCAATTGAACCGGAAGACGCGTGGATGGTTCGTCCTCTCAGGCAACAGGTACTCGGCAATGTCCATGGAACGGTGCGGTGCGCTCAGGCACTAGCGGCCGAGCAGTACTGGCGAGAGTAGAGCGAGTACTGTCCCAGTGCCGCCTAACCCTTCGCTCAACCGAACACGCAACAGCATGTCGCGTGCCGGTTAGCTCAAACGTTGAGCGTCTTGAAACTGTCTCGTCTGGCGAGTTTGACGTGTAACTACATCGTAGCTACAATTAACGCATGACTACACTTCATTTCGAGTGGGATGAACCGAAGGCCAAAGCCAATATTGCGAAGCATGGTGTGAGCTTCAACGAAGCAAAACCGTGTTCTACGATGAACGCGCAAGGCTAATCCCAGATCCAGACCATTCTGAAGATGAAGAACGTTTCATCCTTCTGGGCTATAGCTCAGGTTTAAAGCTTCTGATTGTGTGTCATTGCTACCGAGCGAACGATAGTGTAATTCGCATCATCTCGGCACGTAAGGCCACAAAACGTGAAGCGGCTTCTTATTGAATGGGTAACCATCATGCGTACTGAATACGACTTCTCCAAATCGACCAAGAACCCCTACGCTTCTCAACTCAAGAAACAAATTACGATTCGTCTGGATGAAGAGTGCATCAATTACTTCAAGTCTATTTCTGAGGGTGTGGGCATTCCGTATCAAAGCCTCATCAATCTTTACCTGCGAGATTGCGCAACGTCCAATCGGAAACTGAACCTCAAATGGAAGTGACGCCCAACCCGGCGCTCAACCTCGCTCATTTCAGTCGCTGGACCTCTTGTAGTGCTCGTATATTACCACTTGACAAGCGTACGTTATAGCGTACCATTTAGCTTCTTTGAAGGAGCTCGAAATGAATACCCTTACCGCCAGCGAAGCCCGTGCAAATCTGTATCGGCTCATTGATCAAACGGTAGAGTCTCACGAGCCAATCATCATTTCCGGGAAACGCAGCAACGCCGTGCTTCTCTCCGCAGAAGATTGGAGCGCAATTCAAGAAACCTTGTACCTACTGGCCGTACCTGGCATGCGCGAGTCCATTAAGGCTGGAATGGCCGAACCCCTCGCAAAAAGCTCGAAGGAGCTTAAGTGGTAAGCTGGCAATTTGTTTATGCCAAGCAAGCAATGAAGGATGCAAAGAAGCTTGCTGCAAGCGGTCTTAAACAAAAAGCACAAGAACTACTTGCGATTCTTGCCAATGACCCATTTCAAAAACCACCTCCCTTTGAAAAATTGGTCGGTGATCTTGCCGGCGCATACTCTCGCCGCATTAATATTCAGCACCGCATCGTGTACGAAGTCTTTACCAAAGAGAAAACGGTTCGCGTCCTGCGTATGTGGACGCACTATGAGTAAGAAACCCAACCCATCATTCAACTCGGACTGGCGCGATAAAGCCGCGCCAACCGGTTAATTCAGACGCTGGCGTCAGGAGATAAACATGAAACTCAACACTGATCGCCTTGATGAGGCCATTTTGGCGCTCCTGTACCTGGGGCTCCACGATGGCACCAGGGCATGGAAGTCTTTTGATTGGGACGCAATGGCCCGACTGCATGAAAAGGCTTTCATCACGAACCCGGTGGGTAAGGCAAAGTCCGTTACTTTCACCGAAGAGGGGCTGCGCGAATCGGAGCGCCTGCTCAAGGTGTTGTTCGGGGAACCTGGCGAGTGAGCGCGAAAGAAATGCAATCACCCTGAATATCTGTTCAAGCACCACGGACACCACGAAAACAATGCTGACTCATGCTGTTCCCTGCCTATAATGCGCTTGAATTCCGTGGCGCTTCGCGCCCTGATCATTCCTTGAGTCCACATGCAACTCACCCTTCTCGTTCCCGAACTCATCTGGCCGGAACCCGACGACCGCGACACGCTTGACGGTCTGGCCTGTCCGGCACTGGAGACGCTGCTCGCCCGCAGCCGACTTGGCCGTCAGCCGCCGCAGTCGCTCGAAGCCGCGTTAAGCGACGCCTTCGGCCATGCGCAAGCCGCACCTTATGCAGCGTTCCGCCTGCTTGGCGAATCGGGAATCGATTTCGAAGCCGGCGACCAATGCTGGGTTGCTGCCGACCCGGTGCATCTGCGCTTCCACCAGGAGCACCTGATTCTCGCCGACAGCGGCAGTTTCGGCATTGCGCTGGACGAGGCGCAAGAACTCGCCGAGGCCTTGAACATTCATCTTGCCGATGTCGGCCGCATTCATGTCGCAGCCGCCGAGCGCTGGTATCTGGAATTGGCGGATACCCTGCTGGCGGACGGTTTTGACTCGCCGCCGCTTTCCGCCGTCGCCGGACGCAGCATCGAAGACCTGTTAACTGAAACCTCGCAGGCCAGAAGCCTGCGCAAGTTGCTCAACGAGATCCAGATGCTGATGCACGCACACCCGATCAACCAGCAGCGCGAAAACACCGGTCGCCTGCCCATCAACAGCCTGTGGCTATGGGGAGCCGGGACCCTTCCGCCGCGCACCGACAGCGATGCGCCATGCCGCTTTGACGGCATGTGGAGCAGCGACCCGCTGGCCCTCGGCCTGGCCCGCGCCGCCGGCGTACCGACGCATCGCGTGCCGGTCGACGCGGCAACGCTGCTGGAGCATACCGTAGCCGACACCAGCCATCTCGTCGTGCTCGATGACCTGCTCGGACCGGTACACTATGAAAATGGAGAAAACTATCGCGGCGCCATCGCCGCGCTGGAACAGCGCTGGTTTGCCCCGCTACGCGCGGCGCTGTCGGCGGGGAAAATCAGTCAATTACGTATCGAAGCGTCGACCGCCTACGCCCTGCTCGCCTGGGAATGCCGGCGCAGCGACCTGTGGAAAGTCTGGTGCCGCCCGCAGCCGCTGGCCGCAATCGCCAGGACCCTGGCATGACGCGCCTGAGCACCCGTGCTGTCCCGCCACGCATCCAGTGGCAACTTGAGCAGCAAGGCGTGCACCCCCTGCTCGCCCGCATCTACGCCGCGCGCGGCATCCGCAGCCGCAGCGAACTCGATTACGAGCTCAAATCACTGCTCCCGCCGGCACAGCTTTCCAACACGGTCGAGGCCGCCATCCTGCTCGCCAATGCCATCGAGGCGCAGGCAAGAATCCTCATCGTCGCCGATTATGACTGCGACGGCGCCACGGCCTGTGCCGTCGGCATCCGCGCGCTGCGGGCGATGGCCGGAGATTCGGGAGCCGCCATCGACTATCTGGTGCCCAACCGTTTCACCTACGGTTATGGCCTGACGCCGGAAATTGTCGATCTCGCCGCGACCATGAGCCCCGACCTCATCGTCACTGTCGACAACGGCATCGCCAGCCTGGATGGCGTGGCCCGCGCCAATGAACTGGGCATCGCCACGCTGATCACCGACCACCACCTGCCCGCCGAGGAATTGCCGGCGGCGGATTGCATCGTCAATCCGAACCAGCCGGGCTGCGCCTTCCCGAGCAAGTGCATCGCCGGCGTCGGCGTGATGTTCTACGTCATGCTCGCCCTGCGCGCCGAACTGCGCGAGCGTGGCTGGTTTGCCGAAGGCAGCGGCCAACATGAGCCCAATCTCGGCGCCATGCTCGACCTTGTGGCCCTGGGTACGGTGGCCGACCTCGTCAGGCTCGACCGCAACAACCGCATCCTCGTCGATCAGGGGCTGAAACGCATGCGTGAAGGCCGGCTGACTCCCGGTCTGCGCGCCCTCTTCCGCGCCGCCGGACGCGAACCGGCCAAGGCCACCAGCCTCGATCTGGGCTTCATCGTCGGTCCGCGCCTGAACGCTGCCGGGCGTCTTGCCGACATGTCGCTCGGGATCGAAGCCCTGATCACCGATGACGAAACACGTGCGCTGAACATCGCGCAGCAACTCGATGCGCTCAACCGCGAACGCAAGGACATCGAATCCGGCATGCAGGACAGCGCGCTCGTCCTCCTCGAAACGCTGGATACCAGCGATGGCGCCGGGGTCGTGCTGTTCGATCCGCACTGGCATCAGGGCGTGATCGGCATTCTCGCCGCGCGCCTAAAGGAAAAGCTGCACCGCCCGGTATTCGCCTTCGCCCGCGGCGAGAACGGGCAGATCAAGGGCTCCGGCCGCTCTATCCCCGGTCTGCACCTGCGTGACGCCCTCGATCTCGTTTCCAAACGCGCGCCCGGCCTGCTGCTGCGTTTTGGCGGCCACGCCATGGCCGCCGGCGCGACGATCATGGAAGATGATTTCCCGCGCTTCCGCGAACTTTTCGCGCAGATCGCCAACGAGTTGCTGTCGCCAGCTGACCTCACGCGCACACTGGAAACTGACGGCGCCCTGGAAGCGGCCTATTTTTCGATCAATACGGCCCATCTGCTGGAAAACGAGGTCTGGGGGCAAGGCTTTCCCGCACCGATCTTCGAAGACGAATTCATCGTCGAAAACCAGCGCATCCTCAAGGACAAACACCTCAAGCTGCGCCTGCGCAAAGGCGAACAGCGGCTCGAAGCCATCCAGTTCAATTTCAGCGCAACGCCCGGCGCCAGGATTCGCGCCGCCTACCGGCTGGCAATCAACGACTACAACGGCGTGCAGACGCCGCAACTGATGATCGAGCACATCGAGAATCTGTGAAAGCTGGCGGCTTGTCCTGCAGCCAAGGAAACGCTGAAGTATTCAAAATCCGTCATTCCGGCGAAAGCCGGAATCCAGAAGAATCAACGAACTGGACCCCGGCTTTCGCCGGGGTGACAAATAAATCAGCCTTTCCCTGACGGACGACCGACACGCGGATCAGTCATAAGTGGCCGACAATTTCATCTCGCGATCAATGGGCCAGAACGTAGTCCTGCAACTCCTGCAAGCACGCCTGTTTTCTCACCTCCGGAGCAAACGATGCGACGATGCTGTTGCGCGCCATGTGCACCAGTTCCTCGCGAGTCAGTTGCAGCGCATCGGCAGAGGCGATGAAATTGCTGTTGATGTAGCCGCCGAAATAGGCCGGGTCGTCGGAATTGATCGTCACGCACAGGCCGGACCGCAGCAGGCGTGCCAGATTGTGCTCGCGCAAATCCTGCACCACGCGCAGCTTCAGGTTTGACAGCGGACAGACGGTCAGCGGCGTCCGGCTTTGCGCCAGGCGCTGCATCAGCATAGTATCCTCTTCGGCACGCACGCCATGATCGATGCGTTCGACCCCGAGCGCATCCAGCGCATTTTGAATATAGGCCGGTGGTCCTTCCTCGCCGGCGTGCGCCACCAGATGAAAGCCGAGTTCGCGTGCCCGGGCAAAGACACGGGCAAACTTCTCCGGCGGGTTGCCGACTTCGCCGGAGTCGAGCCCCACACCAAGCCACAGGTCGGCATATTCTTCGCGCAAAGGCAAGGCCGCAGCGAGCGTGGCGAACGCCTCTTCTTCAGTAAGATGGCGCAGGAAACAAAGAATCATGGCGCTGGAGAGCCCGTTTTCGGCACGCGCTTCGCGCAGGGCCCGGGCAATGCCGGCAAACACCGTGCGCAGTACGATGCCGCGTACGCTATGCGTCTGCGGGTCGAAGAACAACTCGACGTGGCGCACATTATCAGCCAGCGCCCGCTGCACGTAGGCCCTGGTCAGATCATAGAAATCCTGTTCGCTCTGCAGTACCGCCGCCCCGGCATAGTAGAGATCGAGAAAGGATTGCAGATCGCTGAAGTTATAGGCGGCACGGACCTCGTCCACTGAGGCGTAGGGTAGCGTCACACCATTGCGTTGCGCCAGCGCGAACATCAGTTCAGGCTCCAGCGAACCTTCGATATGCAAGTGCAGCTCGGCCTTCGGCAGGCCGCGAATGAAGTCGTGCAGTGAATTTCTCAACTCGTTTGAAGCCATGCCGGTCAGAACTGTCCGAGGCCCAGACGCTCGTCGAATACGGCTTCGATCCACGCATTCACGCCGCGACAACCGGCCACGACCTCGGCCGCCCAGGCAAAATACTCGCGCTTCCGGGTCGCCGACCAGTCTTTCGGCGGAGTCTGCAGGATCGAGTTGAGATTGGCCGCCTTGTCAGCGATCTTGAGAATCCGGGCGCGCCGTGAGAGGTGCGGTGCATGCAGCACCTGCAAGCGCTTGCGCTCAGCTTTCGGCAAGGATTTATCATCCGTGACTTCGCGCACGATCTTCGCTACCCGCTCGCCGAAATTCTCCAACAGCATCTCGTCAGTCACGTGCAGCGACTGGTCCTCAAGCACGTCGTGCAACAGGGCGGCAATGATCAGCTTTTCGTCATTGCCCCCCGTCGCCTGCGCCACCAGCCGTGCCACCTCGGTCAGATGATTGACGTAGGGCTCGCGCGCCCCACCCTTGCGCCGCTGCGACGAATGCGCCCAGGCGGCAAAGTCGAGCGCCCGGACGATCTGGAGAACTTTTTTTGGCTTCATGTCAACAACTCCTGGCCTGTATTCGCAGGAAAACCGGTTCCTGCAACGAGTGGTTGTTAGTGCACCTGTCAGGATACCGGAACAGAGAGCATAAAAACATATGGCAATAGCCTAACACGAAGGACATCTCCGAGCATGCCCATTTCGACACACCTCAATCGCCAGCTTTGTTCGAGGCAAAGTCAACGCCCATGTAGATATATATATGTCATTTATACACTTTGTGCAGAAAGTTCCGCAACGGTACAAAGTGTCACAAAAGCAAAGCAAAGACACAACAGACCCGGCAGCCACTTGCCGGTACGCTCTGTCTCGTCAGGTAGTTATGTATTTCGCCTGATGAAATCTTTACCTTTAACGAAAGGAAATTTGTATGAGTCCAGTAACTCCTGACTATTTTTTCACCCATGCCATCGAGATTCACCTTGCAACGGTGCTGCTTGCCTTCGTAGTGTCCTTTTTCGCTATCAAGCTCGCCTTGATTGTGGAGGACTTTGCGAAATTTCTTCGCGCAAAGTTCGCCAACAGCGGATCCGGCCGTCGATTTGCGGGCCGTCTCGAAACTGTCGGCGATTTCCGATGAGATGCATGTTCACACTGACGCAATCCTGATTAATCTTATTGAAAGGTAACAATCATGAAATCTATCACTGTTTCCAACCTGATACTGTCCGTCGCGGGAAATCCCTTCCTGTCGTCACTGCTTATCCTGATGGTGATGATCACCGGACTGATGACCGGATCTTTAGCGCTCGTTATTGTCAGCGGTGTGCTGGCCTTCGGTCGTCCGGTTTTCTACTCTGCTCTATACGGTACGAAAGCTGACGCCGGAAATTCCACAGCCATTGAATCCGACAAGCGCACTTCGTTTGACAAGCAGTCATCGAACCGCGCCATGGCATTTGACCTTCGCTGAGCCTGTTCGGCCATGAAGCGCAGTAATCCGACCGGAAATCACCTCAGCTCGACGATTGCCCGGCAATCTCGACAGCAAGACTGCACCCGCCGCAACCCGGCAGGCGCTTCCGGTCGGTATCATTTTCCGTATTTCAAGATAAGTGCCATTTTTCCCCAGGCGGCGTATAGGTTCTAAACGCGGCCAGAATTGCCTCCGGATCGTCACTGACAATCAGCATGTCCCGGTATTCCTCTGCCATGAAACCGGATGAAACCATCTGATCGACAAAGCTCAGCAAGGTGTCGAAATAGCCATCCAGGTTGAAAAAAGCACAGGGTTTGGCGTGGTAACCCAGTTGTGCCCAGGTCCAGGCCTCGAAAATCTCTTCCAGAGTTCCGGCAGCACCCGGCATGGCGATAAAGCCGTCGGCCAGACCGGCCATGGTCTGCTTGCGCTCATGCATGTCCTGCACCACGAGCAGCTCGGATAATCCGCCATGGGCGAGTTCCCTGTTCTTGAGCGACTGCGGAATCACGCCAACGACTTCGCCGCCGCAGGCCAGCGCCTGCGAAGCCACCACGCCCATCAGGCCGACATTGCCGCCGCCATAGACGAGCCGGATGCCTTGTTCGGCAAGACACCGGCCCAACTGTCGTGCGCCCTGTTCATAGACCGGATGATTGCCAAATTTTGAACCGCAATACACGGCGATGCTGCGCATATCTGTTCCCTGAAAAGGTGATGATTTCTAACCTGGCCGATAGTACAGCAATCCTTTTCCCGACAATACGTGACCTTTAACCCCGCGGATCCGGCACAAAGCCGGCGCCGGCCGGAAAAGGCGAAGGCTCTGCCAGACGCGGGGAAGGGATGATGCCACGCGCGATAAGGTTGCTGCGGGAGTCGTAGTAGAGGCTAATGATTTCGTCGGGCGTATCGCTGTTACGGACAAATCCGGTATAACGCGTTGGTGAATACTCGCGTGCGCCGTGGCCGGTACCGAGTTTACTGGATTTTTTCTCGACGTCCGCAGAGCGTGCGCTGCGGGATTCGGACTGCCCGGAGCGATTTTCGGCCAGCGTATCGGCCGCCGCCTGGCCTCGACTGCCGGAGCTGGCAGATAAGCCGCTCTCACTTTCGCCCTTGCCTTCAGGCGCGGGAAGCGAAGACGCCCTGCGGGCAGTGTCGGCTAGGGAATCGGATGAGGATTCCTTGCGCAGATACGGTGCGGGTGATGACGCGGGGGGCGCCACTTCAACGGGTGGCGGAACTGCCCGCTTTTCGCGGTACACCGCCACACCGATGACGCCGACATTGCCCGGCCGGCCGGTTCGTGCGGCGTAGCTGTTGGGCAGGTCGGTAAAGACGAACTGAGCGACATCGTCCATGCTCTTGCGCCAGCCGCTCACCGCATAGCTTTGCCCGCCCTCGATCACATAACCCGATTGCCGCGTGGCCGCGGTCTCTCCGGTAAGCACATTGACGCCATCGACGGATATGACCGTGAGCACGCGTTCGCCACTGAGGCTTCTGAGTTCTACCGTATAACGCTCACCGGGGGTACCGGCAACGTAGAGATGGCCTCCGTGGCGGTAGGGAGTCAGCCGCTCGCCGGTACTGCGATTGACCACTGTAACGTCGACCAGCCGAGCGGCAAGGCTGGGCTGAGCGCAAGCGAGCAAGGCAAGAATACTCAGTGCTCCGATAATGCGGGATGCAAAAATGGATTTGTTCATGGTGTTCTCCGTGGTAGATAAGATGCGCGATGTCCGCAAACCTATAAACGGAGGACTTCGGAAAACGGGGTTAAAACACTTGAATCAGTCCCGCCCGGCCTATTTCGGATTGATCAGATCATCCGGCAGTACCAGGTCCGGGTAGCGCAGCTGCAGCCGGGCAAGGCTTTGCGCGGCTTCTGCGTTGCGCCCTTCGGCACGCAGCTCACGGATTCGCTTCAGCCAGGCTTCTGGCGTTGCCGCATCGTCTGCGGGGCTGGCTGCAGAACTGGAGGACAAATCCGCCGCAGTCACTGCACTGGAACCGGCATCACGGCGCTTCGCTTCAATTCTGCCCTGCCCTGAAGCGGCATCGCCAGCATCACCCGATTCACGTTTTTCGCGCAGAGCATCGGCAGTGGCACTCACTGATTTTTTCAGCTGTTCGGTGACCGGAGAAGGCGGAACCTCTGCCGGGGCCGCAGGAAGCGAGGCTGCCGGCGAAGCCTGCGGCCTGGCAACGCGGGCCGCGGCTTGTTCCTGTTCTGCAGAGGGCAAGTCCTGCACGGCCTTTGACCCGGCACGCTGTATAGCCGGTGGCCGGAGATTGATCGACGGCCGGACTTCCGTCGTGACGACTTCCGGCGCGGCTCTACCCACCCCGTCGTCCACAGCCTTGCCCGGCCCCACCGCAGTATTCATTTCGCTGCGCCGATCGCGTTCCTGTTCATCCATGACGTGCCAGCCAAGCGACAGTCCAAGAGCCGCGACCGCTATCGCCGATGCCGGTGCCAGCCAGCCCTTCCACCACGGCAAGGGACGCCTTGTTTGTGTCCTGCTGCCAGTAGCAAGATCAGCCCTTGCTGCTTCGAGAATGCGCTGGTCAAGCATCAGGTCCGGTTCGGCATCACTGCCTGCATGGAAAAGAGCATGCAGTTCCTTGACCGCAGACTGCGGAACATCAGTTTCCGGCGGGAGGATGGAACGGGTCATCGCAAATCTCCCAGTTCGCTGCGCAAGCGCGAATAAGCATAGCGCAGACGGCTTTTTGCGGTTTCGAAGCCGGTGCCGGTAGCCTTGCCGATTTCTTCGACGCTCAGCCCGCCTTCGGCCGCCAGCAGGAAAGCTTCGCGCTGTGCCGCCGGCAAGGCTTCAACAGCGGCAACCAGGCGGCCGGCGAGGTGCGCACGCTCGAGCAGACGCTCAGGTTGTTCGCTCGACGGCGCTGGATAATCCGGAGGATCACCCTCGGCATCGCTAGCGTCAACTTCGAATTCAGCCAGCCGGCCACGCGCACGGAAACTGTCGATCAGCCGATTATGGGCGATGCGGTAGAGCCAGGTCGTAAACTTGGCAGACACCTCGTATCCACTACGGATGCGAATAACCGACATCCAGATCTCCTGAAACATTTCATCCGCCAGTTCGCGACGTCCGCACTGATGCAACAGATAGCGGTACAGGCGTCTGCGATGACGCGCGTAGAGTGCATCAAACGCTGCTGCATCGCCATCGCGATAGTCCAGCATGAGGGTTTCGTCAGTGCGCGACTCGTCCATGCCTTAAGTGTAAACGAGGAAGAGGCGTTTTCGGGGTCAGCGTGACCTGATAACTGGTCGGCAATGGGTACTCAGCCATCGCGCTCCCCGTTCCGGCCAGGGGGCTGATTAAGGGCTGCCCGGAAAAATACCAGAGCGACGCCAAGCGCCAGCACGGCGAGCACGAAGGCCAGACGTTTCCCATGCCACAGGCTGGCCAACCAGCGATTGAAGTCATCGGCCAGGACGGCCGCCTTGCCGCCAAAAAGCTCCAGGTCATGACGATAACGCTTGGAATCGTACAACGTGACTGCATAGGCATTGCCGTCCACAAACACATAGCCATCGACATCGCCGGGATCATCCGCCGCCGTCAGATACACGGCGGCGGAAGCCGCCAGACCGGCAAGCAGGATCAGGGCGCCGATCAGAAACAGGCGAAGCTGACGTGTCGAGTACTTCCTGCGCATACCCCTGCTTTCTTCAAAAACGATCCAGGTCAAACCCTGAAACCATGAAGCAATACGGCTCAGATAAGTTGTCATCCCCGCGTAGGCGGGGATCCAGAGCCAAGACTGTAACTGGCTCTGCATTCCCGTTGGTCAGATTCCCGCCTTCGCGGGAATGACCAATTGATGCCTTTGCGTTAACTGAACAGTATTGAAAACTAGGGAGCGCTATATCCCGCAGCCGTCAGGCGCGCACCGGCAGCGGGGCCGGTGAGGTGGCTGATGAAGGCTTCGACGGCAGCGCCATGCGGCGTTCCGGGAACCGGTACCGCCACATATACGGTGTACTTCTGCAATTCCTCGGGCAAGGGCCCGACCAGGCGGATGCCCTTCACCGGCATGATTTCGCTGATCTGGTGGATGCCCAGTTCAATTTCGCCGCGGCCGACCGGTTCGACCACATAGCCGCCCTTGAGCAGCGTCGTTTTCGCTTTCACCTGCTCGGCGATGCCGAGTTTCTCCAGCACAGTGGCGACATGCTTGCCGCTGGTGCCGATGGTCGGATCGATATACACCAGAGATTTGGCGGCCAGTACGGTACGCGTGAAGGCCTCGGCCGTCGAAATATCCGGCAGCGGCGCATTTTCGTTCACCGCCACTCCCACGCCCACACGCGCAAGCGGACGGCCGATGCCCTTCGGCAATTTGCCTTCGCGCTCAAGACGTTCAAGCACGTCGCTGGTCACAATCACCATATCGATGGCCTCGCCCTTGGCGAGGCGCTCGGTCAGCGGCCCCATCGGCTGGAATTCGACCAGGGCAACGTGTGCGGAAGCCGCCTTGAACGACTGCGCCAGCGGTTCCACCAAGGCCTTGGCCGCGCCACCCGACAGAACGCGTATCTCGTCAGCCTGCCCCAGCGGGACACACAGCGCGACCAAGGTCAGCGTTGCAATGAAAGAGCGGGGTATCGACCTTCGCTTGTGCCTAAGGAAACGCTGAAGTATTCCATATCCGTCATTCCGGCGAAAGCCGGAATCCAGAAGAATCAACGAACTGGACCCCGGCTTTCGCCGGGGTGACGAGTAAATTAGTCTCTCCCTAAGAGCTTCGCGATGTTTGCCCATGTGATGCCTCCGTCCGAACGGGTTTGTGAAAGACGCCGAAATAAGCATTCATCACTATTTGCGGCCCTGACCGTGCATCAATTCTGACACACTCTGCAGCTGAATTCTCCAAAGCCTCGGGCACGATTCATAATCCATCGGCTACCGGGCGTTTCCGTAGGACGGGTCGATTGATGATAAAATTCCCGCCAGTAAATCAATACCACTAACGCCTGCAACTGAACGCCCAGCGCCCAGATCTCACTCTCGAAACCTTTGACAGAAAGCCTGAAATGACCACCAACATCCGCCAGGAAGATTTGATCCAGAGCATCGCCGACGCCTTCCAGTACATCAGCTATTACCATCCGCTCGACTTCATCAAGGCGCTGGGCGAAGCCTACGAGCGCGAGGAATCACCTGCCGCCAAGGACGCGATTGCCCAGATCCTGACCAACTCGCGCATGTCGGCCGAAGGCCACCGCCCGATCTGCCAGGACACCGGCATCGGCATGGTCTTCCTCAAGGTCGGCATGAACGTGCAGTGGCCAGACGCTACCATGAGCCTGCAGGAAATGGTCAACGAAGGCGTGCGCCGCGCCTACGCCGATCCGGACAACCCGCTGCGTGCCTCCGTGCTCGCCGATCCGGCCGGCAAGCGCAACAACACCAAGGACAACACCCCGGCCGTCGTGCATTTCGAGATCGTTCCCGGCCACCACGTCGAAGTCATCTGCGCGGCCAAGGGCGGCGGTTCCGAAGCCAAGGCAAAGTTCGCCATGCTCAACCCCTCCGACGACGTCGTCGAGTGGATTCTCAAGACCGTGCCGACCATGGGCGCCGGCTGGTGCCCACCCGGCATCCTCGGCGTCGGCATCGGCGGCACGCCGGAAAAAGCCATGCTGATGGCCAAAGAGTCAATCATGGCGCCGGTCGATATCCAGGAACTCAAGGCGCGCGGCGCCAAGACCAGAGCCGAAGAACTGCGTCTTGAACTCTATGAAAAGATCAATGCCCTTGGCATCGGCGCTCAAGGGCTTGGCGGCCTGACCACCGTGCTCGACGTCAAGGTGCTCGATTACCCGACACACGCCGCCAACCTGCCGGTGGCGCTGGTTCCCAACTGCGCCGCCACCCGCCATATCCACTTCCACCTCGACGGTTCCGGCCCGGCCAGACTCGAACCCCCGAAGCTCTCCGACTGGCCCGATGTCACCTGGACGCCGGATCTCAAGACGGCCACGCGCGTCGACCTCAATACGCTGACCAAAGCCCAGGTCGCCGCCTGGACGCCAGGCCAGAAGCTGCTGCTCAACGGCAAGATGCTGACCGGTCGCGACGCTGCGCACAAGCGCATCGCCGACATGCTGGCCAGGGGCGAGAAGCTACCGGTGGACTTCACCAACCGCGTCATCTACTACGTTGGCCCGGTTGATCCGGTACGCGACGAAGTCGTTGGCCCGGCCGGCCCGACGACGGCGACGCGCATGGACAAGTTTACTCGAATGATGCTGGAAAAGACCGGCCTCATCTCGATGGTCGGCAAGTCCGAGCGTGGCCCCGTAGCCATCGAGGCGATCAAGGACAACAAGTCGGCCTACCTGATGGCCGTTGGCGGTGCCGCCTATCTCGTCGCCAAGGCGATCAAGGCATCGAAAGTCGTCGGCTTTGCCGATCTGGGCATGGAAGCCATCTACGAGTTCGATCTGCAGGATATGCCGGTAACCGTGGCGGTTGATTCAAACGGCACCTCGGTGCACACCACCGGTCCGAAGGAGTGGTGCGAAAAGATCGGCAAGATCCCGGTTTCCATGCTCTTCGGCAACAAGCACTAGGCCGTTTGATGCATCAATGAATAGCCGGCTCCGTGCCGGCTATTTTTCTTGTTCCATGCAATCAACACCTTAATCGCATGATTGGTATTTTCGACAGCGGACTCGGCGGCCTCTCGGTTCTGGCGTCTATCGCCAGCGCCTTGCCTCACGCCAACCTAGTCTATTTGGCTGATACGGCGCATGTCCCCTACGGTGAAAAGGACGACCGTTTCATTCGCGAGCGCGTGCTGAACATCGGCCGCCATCTCGTCGATCACGGCTGCACGCTGATCGTCGTCGCCTGCAACACGGCCACGGCGGCGGCCGTTGCCGCGCTGCGCAAGTCCTTGCCCAATATCCCGGTGGTTGGTGTCGAACCGGGCGTCAAACCAGCCGCCGCTTCTTCAACAAGCGGCCACATCGCCGTGCTGGCCACCGAATCCACCGCACGCAGCGAAAGGTTGGCGCGCCTCATTCGCGAGCATGCGGGAACGTTGCAGGTCGACATTCTGCCCTGCCCGGGCTGGGCCACCCGGGTCGAAACGCTGCATCTCGACGACCCAGGTTTCACCGAAACCGCGCGCCGGCATCTGGCGCCGGTACTCGCTGCGGGGGCCGACCGGATCGTGCTCGGCTGCACGCACTACGCCTTCCTCGCGCCGCTGCTCGAACCCATCGTTGCCGGCCGTGCGCTGCTGGTCGACGTTGCCGGTGCCGTCGCCCGCCAGTGCGTGCGTCTCGCTGCGACTTCCGCTCACGGCCAGGGCCGGCTGACCCTGCTCGCCACCGCCAGTCCCGAACGCCTGCAGGCGGCACTTCCTGCGCTTGGCCTGAATCACCTTGGTACTCGGCTAAGCGGCCCGGCGTGCCGGGCTTCGGTCTGAGCGCGAACATGTCGCCGAGGCAAACAGTCAGCATCATCGGCGGCGGACCGGCCGGCCTGATGGCTGCCGAAGTAATTGCCCGTACCGGCCTCCAGGTCGATCTTTACGACGCCATGCCCTCACTCGGCCGCAAGTTCCTGATGGCCGGCAAGGGCGGCATGAACATCACCCATAGCGAAGCGGCAGCGGCGTTCCGCGCCCGCTACGGCGTACGCGCCGGGCACATCGCTCCGCTGCTCGATGCCTTTGGCCCCGAAGCGCTGCGCGAATGGATCCACGGACTGGGGATAGACACCTTTGTCGGCACCTCCGGCCGGGTTTTCCCCGCCGGCATGAAGTCCGCCCCGCTGCTGCGCGCCTGGCTGCACCGCCTGCGCCAAGCCGGCGTGCGCTTTCACGTCCGCCATCGCTGGGTCGGCATCGAACAGCAAGCCGACCGCAGATACGCGTTGCATTTCGCCACCCCGGAGGGTGAAAAGCGGGTCGAGACCGACACCCTCGTGCTGGCACTGGGTGGCGGCAGTTGGTCAAAGCTCGGTTCGGATGGGCGCTGGGCCAGCCTGCTCGAACAGGCTGGCGTCCCGGTGGCCGTGCTGCGCCCGTCCAACTGCGGTTTTGACGTGGGCTGGAGCAAGCATCTGCGCGAACACTTTGCCGGCCAGCCGGTCAAGCCCGTGGCCGCGTCCTTCACCGCTGCCGGCGGTACGACATGCCGGCGCCAGAGCGAATTCGTGATCACTGAAAACGGCGTCGAAGGCGGCCTGATCTACGCTTTCTCCGCGGCCTTGCGCGACCGTATCGAGCAGACTGGAAGCGCCGTTCTTACGCTCGACCTGCTGCCCGGCCACGATCTGTCGCGGGTGATCGACGAGGTGGCACGTCCTCGGGGATCGCGTTCACTATCCAGCCACCTGCAAAGCCGTCTGGGGCTCAAGGGCGTGAAAACGGCGCTGCTGCATGAATGCCTCCCGCATGAAGCGTTCGCCGACCCGTACAGACTGGCCATGGCCATCAAGGCCTTGCCGCTACGCCTGATCGCGCCGCGCCCGCTCGATGAAGCCATCAGCAGTGCCGGTGGCGTGCTGTTCGAAGCACTCGATGAATACCTGATGATCCGCACGCTGCCGGGCATCTTCTGCGCCGGCGAAATGCTCGACTGGGAAGCGCCCACCGGCGGTTATCTGCTTACCGCCTGTCTTGCCAGTGGCCACAGGGCGGGGCAAGGGGTCATCGACCGCCTGCAATCCGTTCATCAAGCATGCTAGTCTTGTTATCCGACACCGACAGCCCGATATAAGGCCACATGAACATCCCCGGAAAACCTGCCCCCTGCGACTATGCGGCCTGGACACTGGCTGTACTCGGCATCCTTTTCGTCCTCCATTTCCATCTGCTGCCGGCGCTGATTGCCGGCTTGCTGATTTATGAACTGGTGCATGCCATCTTCCCGTTGTTTTCACGGCACCTTTCAACACGACGCGCCAAGGGACTGGCGGTGATATTCGTCGCACTGCTGGTGGTCGGTGCGGTTACAGCGGGTGGTTTCGGCATCATCGCCTTCATGAAAAGCGAAGGCGGCAGCCTGGCGGCACTGCTCGCCAAGATGGCCGACATCGTCGAGAGTTCGCGCGCTTTGCTGCCGCAATGGCTGGCCGATTACCTGCCGGTCACCACGGACGGCGGCGGCAACATCAGCGTATGGCTGCGCGAACACGCCACCGATCTGCAACGGATCGGCAAGGAAACCGGTCATTCGCTGGCGCATGTACTGATCGGCATGGTCATCGGTGCCATGGTTTCACTGCGCGAGGCCTGCGCCAAAGACAACAGCGGCCCCTTGTCCAGGGCGCTGGCCGAACGCATCTTCCACCTCGGCGAAGCCTTCCGCCGCATCGTCTTCGCCCAGGTGCGCATCTCGGCCATCAATACGCTATTTACTGCCATTTATCTGGTCGTCGTGCTGCCGCTCTGCGGCGTATCCCTGCCCCTGACCAAGACGATGATTGTCGTCACCTTCCTGACCGGCCTGCTGCCGGTCGTCGGCAACCTGGTCTCCAACACGATCATCGTCATCGTCAGCATGGCGCATTCGCCGGCAGTGGCGCTATCGTCGCTCGTCTTTCTGGTTGTCATCCACAAGCTGGAATACTTTCTCAATGCACGCATTGTCGGTACCCAGATCAACGCCAGGGCGTGGGAACTGCTCACTGCCATGCTGATCATGGAAAGCGCCTTCGGCCTTTCCGGGCTGGTAGCGGCCCCGATCTGTTATGCCTGGCTGAAGGATGAGCTTAAGCAGCGCGGTCTGATCTGATGCACATCTGGGTCGACGCCGATGCCTGCCCCAAAGTCATCAAGGACATTCTCTTTCGCGCCGCAACGCGTACCAGTATTCCGCTGACGCTGGTTGCCAACCAGACACTTCATGTTCCACCCTCGCCCTTGATCCGCAGCGTGCAGGTCGCCGCCGGCTTCGACGTGGCCGACAACGAGATCGTCAAGCGCGTTGCCGCCGGCGATCTGGTCATCACCAGCGACCTGCCGCTTGCCGCCGAGGTCATTGAAAAAGGCGTCCATGTATTGAGCCACCGCGGCGAATGGTATTCGGCTGCCAACATCCGGCCGCTGCTCAACATGCGCGACTTCATGGACAACCTGCGCGCCAGCGGCATACAAACCGGCGGGCCGCCACCGATGAGTCAATCCGAACGGCAGGCGTTTGCCGGGCATCTCGATCGCTTCCTGGCAAATCGCTGCTGAGAGGCTGTGGAAATTTGCATCAAGCCCAAGCGTAAAGGTGACCGGAGGAAATGCAGAGCCACGAAAGGGCAAATGAATATTCAAGCGCTTTACAGGTTGAAATCCGACCAGACGCCCTCCAGGGCTGCGGAAACCTTTTTGTACAGGGCCAGCTTCCTGGCATAGACGGGCATGGTAGCCGGATCGGGCTCAAGCCGGCATTTGATCCGCACCATGTTTTTCGCGGCTTCCGGCAAATCCTTGTAGACCCCTGCCGCGACGGAAGCAGCCATGGCACAGCCCAGGGTGCCCAGTTCCCGGGTCTCGACAATCTCCACCGGCAGCCTGAACACATCAGCAAATATCTGCGCCCAGAACAGCGAATTTGCCGCACCTCCGGCAAGTCTGACGGCTTCTGTCCGGCCGCGCTTGGCCAGCAATCTCTCAAGATGGATCCTATGGCAGAAAACAATGCCCTCCAGAACGGCGCGGATAATCTGGGGCCTTGAATGATGGCTGTCCAGCCCGACCAGGCATGCCTTGGCCCGGGGGTTATAGTTGGAGCCAAAAATATACGGCAGAAAAATGATGTTCTGCTCTTGCGCACTCACCTGGGCCGCCAACTCGCTGCAATACTCGAACACATTGACACCCAGTTCGCTGGCCCTGAGTTTTTCCTCGGCCAGGAACATCTCCAGAAACCATTCGAAGTTGCTTGCCGAGGTCGGGCTGCATTCCTCGATCAGGTAATAACCGGGAATGCAGTAAAGCGAGTTCATCATCACCGATTTATCGACCACCGGTGTTCTGGAGATGTATTCATTGATGCCCCAGGTCCCGGCGATGACACATATCCTGTCTTCATTGACGATATCCATGGCGATGGCACAGGCGTCAATATCGAACATTCCGCCGGCCAGCGGAGTCCCTGCCCTGAGCCCCGTCTCCGCGCTGGCGGCCTGACTGACAACGCCGCAGAAGTCGGTTGATTGTTTCAACGGCGGCAAGGCGTCAAAAAGTTCTTCGAGTCCGTATTCGGCCAGAAGCTCGCGATCGAAGCCTTGCTCTTTCAGGTTCAGCATGTTCGATCCCGAGGCATCGGTCACTTCGGAAAACGCCTGACCCGTCAGCCGGAACCTGATGTAATCCTTCACCCCGAAGATCCATTTAATATTGGCGAAGACTTCGGGCCGGTTGTCCCTGTACCAGCAAAGGAGTGAAACCGGCTGACAGGCCAGGATCGTCTGGAAGGTCCTGGCAAAAACCCGGTCGGCCGTTCCGTCGGCAGTCCACTGTTCCGTATACCTCCAGGCACGACTGTCGGTCGAGACGATGCCATTGCCGCAGGGCTTGCCATCCCGGCCCCAAAGGTACAGGCCCTTGCCATGACCGGTGCAGGCGACTCCGCTGATTTCCGCCGCAGCGATGCCGGACCTGGCGATGGCTTCCCGGATGACCCTGCAGTTCACCCGCCAGAGTTCATCCATGTCACGTTCGGTATATCCGGCCAGCGGTGTCAGCATTTCGAGCCGGGATGCTGACGCGGCGATTTCATTTCCCGTGCTGTCAAAGATGACCGCCTTGCACATCGACCCCCCGTTATCGATGCCCATGAAATAAGTTGTCATGTTGCTCCCCATGATTTCAGACCCTGGTTCAGGAATGCCGCAGCTTATCCCCGACCAGGCAGAACCGGTGTGACAGGCTCTTGCGTAAGCTGACGGGATAGTTTTTCGATGCCAGAAGCTTAAGGCCGTGCCAAGGCAGCCTTTTAGTGCGGGTCCGATACCATTCCCTGTCTCGGCTATGGTGGTCTTGTCCGATGAAAGTCTATCCTGGCCACCGGATTTGTGGGAATCAGTAATTCTTGATTTGTGATCAATTCATATGAATTAACGATTATACGTAGATGTGTTTGCTGAATATAATGACAAAATTCTCTTGACGGCAAGCGTAATGTAGTCACCCTGCCTTTAGAGGATCGAGTCAGCGAAGGTCTCTATTATTGATCGGCTCAAACGTGGGCCTGCCGTTGACACCACATGGACCTGACTGCGCTGCTGCCTTGAGCGCCAATACTCAACGACCCAAAGGACGACCCATGAACGACCATAAAACTGCGATTGTCACCGGCGGAGCCAAGGGGCTCGGCAAGGCCATCTGCGAAACGCTCGCATCCCCCGGCACCCTGGTGGTGGTGGCTGATATGGAGATCGCCAAGGCGCGCGAAACCGCGGATTCCATCAAGAGCCATGGCGGTGAGGCCGTGGCGATCGAGGTGAACGTCGCCGATGAGGCCTCGGTGCTGGCCTTATACCAAGCAGTGAAGGCGCTCTCGCCGACCATCGACATCCTGGTGAACAATGCCGGCATCGGCCGCGAGTTGCCCATCCTCGACATCGCCGTTGCCGAGTGGGACCGGATCTTCGCCGTGAACATGCGCGGCACCTTCCTGATGAGCCGTGAGGCCTTGCGCGTCATGAAGGAGCAGCGCAGCGGGAAAATCATCTCCATCGCCTCAGCCTCCGGCAAGATGGGCGGACTCGTCGCCGGGGCACATTACGCAGCCTCCAAGGCCGGCGTCATCTGTTTCACTAAATCCCTCGCCTTGCAGGCCGCACCATTCAAGATCAATGTCAATGCCGTGTGTCCGGGACCGATGGCTACAGACATGACAGCCATCTGGGGGGAAGAGATGAATCGGGCCTTCGCCGAGAAGATTCCCTGGAAGGAATATGGCCAGCCTCAGGACGTGGCCGATGCCGTCGCCTTCCTTGCATCGGAGAAATCCCGTTACATCACCGGTGAGATCCTGGATGTGAACGGTGGTTTCGTCATGGACTGATCCCTAGGGGGTGTTCTCATTCAGCGGGCGGTCCATTGAATGAGAACACCCCCTTGGATCATCTCACCAGGCGTGCACCAATCCCCGGCCACCGGCTCCGATCGCATCCCGGTCATTTGCGCTGATGTCCGCGATTAGCACGCCTTTGTCCACGGCTCCGGAAACCGATTGCTACATTTCGATTCTCCGAACGGGGCTGGGCGCATGGGTCCGAGCTCTGAACTAGCAGGAAACATCAATACCAATTTCAAGATCGCTCGATACAATAATACAATTGTACTTCTCTTGCTTTTCATCTTATTGTTACAAAACTCAAAGAAGTTTATTTACAAAAAGCAGGGAGTTACAAGAATCATTTTCGCAGGCTCGTGGAATTCCGGTCAGGCTACCAGCTTGTACCGATTTTCCTTTGACATGGGGTAAAAGCACAGCGATACTTCCCGTGGAGGGGGGTTGAATTTCCTATCCTCTGGGGTTTGTTGTTTCCAAATTCATAATTTTTTCTGGGGGCACTATGAGAATTAGAAAATTATCTGGAATCATTGTTTCTGTCCTTACTTTAACGGTCGGTATTTCGGTGATGGGCTTCAGTCCGGTTTCTGCCCAGGAAAAGCCCATTGTTATCAAGTTTGCCCACGGCGATCCACCTGATCCGATTGTCGGCTCGGCGCATGGGGACGCGGTCACCTTCAAGAACCTGGTCGAGAGTGCATCGAACGGGCGGATCAAGGTCGAGATCTACCCGGCCAACCAGTTGGGATCCGAGCGGGAACAACTTGAAGCCGTCAAGATGGGCACCGTCGAGATGTGCAATGTGAGCGAGGGTACGGTTCCTGGCATCTTTCCGGAAATCCTGGTGCTGGGGATCCCCTATCTCTTCGAGTCGGCGCCCCTGGCATGGAAGGTCCTTGACGGGCCTTTTGGCAAGGACCTGATGGAGGAGATGAGGAAGAAGACCGGCGTCAAAAACCTCACGATTACCGAAAACGGGTTCCGCAACTTCACCAACAGAGTTCGCGCCATTCACAAGCCTGATGATATGAAAGGCATGAAGATCAGGACGATGGAGAACCCCGCCCACATGGAGATGGTACGGTCTCTCGGTGCCTCTCCGACGCCTGTTGCCTGGGCTGAGACTTACACGTCATTACAGCAAAAAGTTGTCGATGGGCAGGAAAACCCTGTTTCCCTGATCCTGGCCATGAAGTTCTATGAGGTGCAAAAGTACCTGATCCTTGACGGGCATGTCTACAGCATTGACTTCACTTTTATCAATGATGCCTTCTTCCAGAAGCTGCCGAAGGACCTGCGCCGGATCGTCGAAGATGCCGCCGTCGTGGGCGGGCTTGTTCATAGAGGCATGCAGCAGTACACATCGGCGATTGGTGTGGAAGAGCTGAAGAAGAAAGGGATGGAGATTTATGTGCCGACACCCGCCGAGTTGGATGCCTTCGCCAAGACAACTCAGCCTCGGGTGACCGAATGGGTCAAGACCAAGGTTCCGCCGAAGTGGGTTGATTATCTCTTCAAAGAGGTCGAGAAATCCAGAACAGAACTCTACGGCAAGAACTAAGTTCTCAACTCATACAGGTCAGGCAGGATTTTGACTTGAAATGGAGAGGATTCGCCTGGCGATTCCTCTCCACTTTTTTAGCACGTCGTCACCCGAGATGAAAGGTATCTTGATAATGATGTCCTTCCAGAAGCACGCTGAGAAAACTTTCGACTGGACCGTCGCAATTGCCATGGTGCTATTGAACGCATGCGTCTTTGCCCAAGTGGTCAGCCGCTATATTTTCAACAGTCCGATCGACTGGACAGAAGAGTTGGCGCGCCTCCTGTTCATCTGGATCTCGTTCATGGGGGCTTTCCTGGCCCTCAAGACGAAGGGCCATATCGCCGTTGAAACGTTGTTGCATAGCCTGTTCAAGCCCGCAGCGAGGATTTATGTCAAAGCCATCGCCGATTTCCTGATCCTCTACTTCTGCATCTATCTCGCCTACATGGGCGTGGTGATGATGCAGAAAACGGCAGACGATTTGACGCCGGTGATGCTGCTCCCATTTTCCTATCTCTATGCCGCCATTGCGCTGTCCGGCACCCTGATGGCTGTCTATCTGGTGATTCGCGCCTTCAGCCTGGAGAGAAAGACACTCATCGTTTCCTTTCTCGCTTCCGTCGTACTGTGCGCATTGCTTTACTTCGTCTTCGGCAGAGGGGATTTTTCCGGGGGGAATCTCGTTGCCGTGATGCTCGTTTCCTTTTTCCTTTTTATCGCTGCCGGCATGCCCATTGCGTTTGCGATCGGCATCGGCGGCCTGCAATTCTTGCTCTTGCAAGGTAAGATTCCTCTCGTTGTGACCCATACCCGTCTGTTCGGGGGGGTCGATTCCTTTCCGCTGCTGGCCGTGCCGTTCTTTATCCTGGCCGGCGAACTGATGAATATCGGCGGCGTGACCGTGCGGCTCGTAGCCCTGGCGAAGGTTCTGGTGGGGCATATCCGCGGCGGCCTGGGAATGGTCGTGGTGGTCGCAGAATACTTCTTTTCCGGCATCTCCGGCTCGACAGTGGCCGACGTCTCGGCGATCGCTTCACTGTTGATTCCGGCGATGAAAAAGGCTGGCTATTCGTCGGAAACCTGCGTTTGCATTGTTTCAGCAGCCACGGCGATGGGGATTCTCGTTCCACCGTGCATTCTCATGGTGGTCCTCGGCGGAATGACCGGCATCTCGGTGGGCGCCCTGTTCATGGGAGGTTTTCTCCCCGCCGTCGTCATCTCGCTTTGCATCATGGCGCTGATCTATTATCAAGCCGTCAAGACGGGTATCCCTGTGGAAGAAAAGGCCACGTTGAAGGAGGCCGTCAAGGCAACAGGAGGGGCTCTCGTTCCGCTGATGCTTCCGGTGATCATTCTGGGTGGCATCATCGGGGGTGCGGCCACGCCGACGGAAATTTCTGTGATCGCCGTCCTCTATGCCTTCATTCTCGGAAAGTTTGGCTACGGGGAAATCAAATGGGGCGACCTCGTCCCGATTCTGGTGCGATCCGCGATCATGACGGGTAGCGTGATGTTCCTCGTCGGGACCGCGTCTATCCTCTCCTGGATCCTGTCCATCAACCAGATCCCGCAAATGGTCGGGCAACTGATCATCCATCTGTCAAGCTCACCCCTAGTTTTCCTTCTTCTGTGCAATCTGACGTTCATCATCATCGGCTGCATCCTGGAAGGACTGCCCGCCATGCTGATTCTCGTACCGATCTTTCTGCCCCTGTGCGCGCAATTCGGAGTCAGCCAACTGCATTTCGGTATCCTGGTGGTCGCTTCTCTAGGGATAGGACTGTTCCTGCCCCCACTCGGCATGGGGATGTACATCGCCTGCGCCTTTGCCAAGCTGGACATCGGGAAATCAATCGTGCCGTTCATGCCGTATCTCATATGTCTGCTCGTCGGACTTTTCATCATTACGGCATTCCCATGGTTTACGCTGGTCCTTCCAGGCATGTTTTTTCAGTGAGCTCGCTTGTCATGCTCAATAATTGAGCGAATAAGGGGGTCAGAGAGTGTTTTCATCTCTGACCCCCTTTTAATATGATCACCCTGCCAGCAGCTTGACACGGACAAGGTAGAATCCGTCTTTCGATTGATTCCGGGTCTTCCATGCCGCGCCTTCTAGTTGAACGCTTTACCGTCGGTTCCGCCTCCATCGACATGAACGGTCATGTCAATAATCAGGACTACGTGCGCTGGATGCAGGACATCGCGACCGCCCATTCGCAGTTGCAGGACTGGCCCCTGGCCCGTTACCTCAAAACGAAAACGACCTGGGTGATCCGCTCGCATTTCATCGAATACATCCGACCGGCTTTCATGGGCGACGAATTGATCGTCGCCACCTGGGTCGCCGGCATGGAGACGCAGACGTCTCC
>JAIFKU010000082.1 GCA_020049495.1 Accumulibacter sp. | reverse complement strand
CAGTATTATACAGTATGCTTTCTGAAGACAGGATGACCATGAAACGCTTTGCCCTGACTGTTGCCGCCCTTCTCGCTGCTACTGCGGTAAACGCGCAGATTTACCAGTGGAAGGATGAAAACGGCAAAACCATTATTTCTGACAAGCCCCCGGTCGGATTTGCCCGCCAGCCTCGGAAAATCGAAGCAGATCCCTCGGTTGCAAGTTCATCTCCACAGAAAACAGCGGCTGATCGGGAACTGGAGTTTCGCAAACGCCAGAAGGAATCCCAGGAAAACACTGAAAAGGCAAATAAGGAGCAATCTGCATCCGCCGAAAAAAAGGAGAACTGCGAAAGCATACGCCGCCACCTGCAGGCACTAGAATCCGGTGAACGAATCGGTATGCGCGATGATAAAGGCGAGCGCTATTTCATGGAAGACGCACAGCGCGAACAGGAGATTGCAAAGGTGCGACAGACCATGCAAACAAACTGCAAGTAAGCGGACAAGAGATTAACTACTCGTTCTCAAGTTCGCCGGCACCTTTTTTCATTACTTTGCCTTCCGCCACCCGTTGTTTGCGCACCTCCTTCGGGTCAGCAATCAACGGCCGGTAGATTTCCACCCGATCGCGGTCGCGTAATGGCGCATCCGGTTTGGCGAGTTTGGCGAAGATACCGAGTTTGTTCTTCGTCAGATCAATCTCGGGATATTTTTGCAGGACGCCAGAGGCTTCAATAGCCTGACGCGCAGTTGTGCCCTCGGGCAACTTGACGGCGAATATCTCCTGCTTCTTGGGCAGAGGATAAACCACTTCGATGCTCATCATTTCAGGCATTTGATGCTCCATAGACTTCATCAGCGCGCCTTACGAAGGCATCGACGAAGGTGTTGGCAATCTGGCTGAAAACCGGACCGATAATTTTTTCGAATAATTTGCTGGAAAAATCGTAGGAGAGCTGAAAATCTATCTTGCAGGCATTTTCGGCCAGCGGCTTGAACAGCCATGAGCCTTCAAGCCTGCGAAAAGGGCCATCAACCAGCCTGATGCTCATCCGCACCGGTATTACCTTCTCGTTCTCGGTGGTAAAGTGTGATTTGACGCTGAGGTAGCTGATATGCAGGGTAGCTACCGTTTTTTTTTCATCACGGAATTCGACCCGTGTCTTGCTGCACCAGGGTAAAAACCTGGGGTAGTCTTCGACATTGTCGACGAGAGCGAACATCTTCTGCGCAGAACGCTCGATCAGTACCGACTTTTCAACCATGGCCATCTGCAGGCGTGCCTCGTGAATCCTGTAGAATTGTGCATTCTAGCACTCTGCGCAATAAACTCTGAGAACCGCACCATGAGCATCATCGCCAACAAAAAAGCTTTCCATGATTACTTCATCGAAGAAAAATTCGAGGCCGGCATTGCGCTTCAAGGCTGGGAAGTCAAGGCGATCCGTGCCGGTCGGGCGAATATCAAGGAATCCTATGTAGTTGTCCGCAGCGGTGAAGTTTTTCTTTTTGGCATGCATATCACGCCAATGCCCGAAGCTTCGACGCATGTCCACCCCGATCCGATCCGTACCCGAAAACTGCTTTTGCATGCCAAGCAGATCAGCACGCTGATTGGCCAGGTCGAGCGTGCGGGATATACGCTGATGCCGCTGGATCTGCACTTTCAGCGCGGACGAATCAAGCTTGAAATCGGGCTGGCCAAGGGCAAAAAACAGCACGACAAACGCGAAGTCGAAAAAGAACGTGACTGGGATCGTGAAAAGGCGCGCATGATGCGCATCCAAGTCCGATCATGAAGGTGTTTGGCGCTGACGGACAGTCTCGAACAGACAGACCGCGGCAGCAGCAGCGACGTTAAGCGATTCGCTAGCTCCTGGCATCGGGATCCGAACCCGCAGATTGACTGATTCCGCCACTTCAGGCCGGACACCTTGTCCTTCACTGCCAAAAATCCAGGCCAGGGGTTCTTTCAGGGCAAGCGAAAACAGCGTGGCTGGCGCATCCAGAGCCGTCAGGATGGCCTGACCGCGATAGCCGCCGAGGAAAGCCGGAAAGTTACAGTTTTCGTGGATATCAAGCTGGAAATGCGCACCCATTGCCGCCCGCAGGGTTTTGGGCGACCACACCTGAGCGCAACCAGTAGAGAGAAGTACCTGACGGAAACCGGAAGCTGCAGCACTGCGCAGGATTGATCCGACGTTGCCGGGATCCTGAATGCCATCAAGCAATACAGCATCAATTTCCTGATTGAACCCGTGTGCACACCGGGGCTGAGTCACAACGGCCATGATGCCGCTAGGCGTCTCAACTACCGCAAGATCAGCAAACAGATCATCGGCCAGAACACTCACCGAGGTTTCGGGACTGACACCTTGCAGATAGCACGAAATCTCTCGTCGGGTTACTCCGCTTTCACTGACGACAATTTCCTCAGGTTTGCCGATAAACTGAACATAGCTCTCGATGAGATGCATGCCGTCAAGTAGGGAACGTCCGGTTTTCCGGCGTTCGCGTCCGCTCAGGCAGAGTTTTTTCAGAGCCTTGAAATGCGGATTGTCGCGCGAAGCAAAATGTTTCATGGATGCATCAATCGGGCCACCGGTGCGTAGCTGCGCCGATGCACCGGACTCACTCCATGTTTCTGCAAGGCTTCAAGGTGTAGCGCGGTCGGATAACCCATGTGCCGATCAAATCCATACATGGGATAGACGGCGTGAAGTTCCAGCATACCGGCGTCGCGCACGGTTTTGGCGAGGATGGACGCTGCCGCAATCGCCGCCACCTTGCCATCGCCGCCTATAATTGCTTCCGCCGGGCAGGTCAGTTTCGGGCAGCGGTTTCCATCGATCAAGGCCTTGTTCGGCTGGATGACAAGTTTTTCAACTGCACGTTGCATCGCCAGCAGACTGGCCTGAAGAATATTGATCCGGTCGATTTCCTCAACGCTGGCTTCAGCGACAGCCCACGCCAATGCCTTGGCGTAAATTTCGATGGCCAGTGCGTCCCGGCGTTTGGCGGACAGCTTTTTGGAATCGTTCAAGCCTTCGACAGGATTGGCTAGATCAAGAATAACCGCGGCAGCCATCACCGGGCCGGCCAGCGGACCACGACCGGCTTCATCTACACCACAAACGAGGCCTTCAGGCAGCAACAAGGTCATCGTTAGGTAAAGCCGCTGGCAGACTGTCAAGAATCGCAATAGCCGCTTTTTCGGCGGTATTCTGCTTGAGTTGCAGGTGAATCTCGCGGAAAACTTCGCTGATACGGGAACAGGTCGCCTTGTCTGCGTAGTAATTGAGCAAGGCTTGGGCGAGATTTTCCGGTGTAGCATCGTTCTGAATGAATTCCGGAACGACGAATTTTCCAGCAAGAATATTGGGCAGGCCGACATAAGGCAAATAGCCCATGCGCCGCATCATGCGGTAGGAAAACGAGGCCATCCGGTAAACGATGGCCATCGGGCGCTTGAGCAGTGCGGCTTCCAGTGTCGCCGTTCCGCTCGCCACCAGCACAGCGTCAGAGGCCATCATGGCATCATGTGCGTGCCCAAACAACATGCGTATGGGTAAATCACGCGCATTGCAGCGATAAATCGCCGTTTCGAACAACAAGCGGGTTTCTCGTGTCACCATTGGAACGAGAAATAGAGCGTTCGGCAATTTTTTGTGGACCTCGCGCGCAGTCGCGATAAAAGTGTCCGCCATGTAGTGCAGTTCAGATTGACGGCTGCCCGGAAGCAACGCAAAAACCGGCTGATTCGCAGGCAAATCTAGTAACTCGCGGGCACCGGCGCGACCATCTTCAAGCGGCAGCATGTCGGCCAATGGATGTCCCACGTAACTGACGGGGATCCCCTGCTTTTCGTAGAGAACCGGTTCAAAGGGAAATAGCGCCAATACTCGCGATACGGAAGTTCCTATCGTGTGGATGCGCTTGCCACGCCAGGCCCAGATCGACGGACTAACGTAATGAATACTTGGAATGCCCCGCTGCTTGAGCGTTTTTTCCAGCGCCAGATTAAAATCAGGTGCATCGACGCCGATGAAAATATCTGGAGGATCGGTTAGCAGGCGACGTTTCAAATCGTTGCGGATCCCGGAAATTTCACGATAATGCCTGAGCACTTCGACATAGCCGCGAACTGCGAGTTTTTCGAGCGGATGCCAGGATTCGAAACCCTGCATCTCCATTTTTGGACCACCAACCCCATAAAACACGACATCAGGCAATTTGGCCTTGAGCGCCTGAATCAGGTGGCTGGCCAGTAAATCTCCGGAAGCCTCGCCCGCCACCATGGCGATACGGACAGGCTTTGCTGTCATCGGATGATGCCGCGTTTGGACACCGCGAGAAAATCGAGAATGGGCTGAATTTCAGGATGCGACTTGACTTCTTCCTCGAGTTTGGCACGCGCCTCTTCAAGCATCAAACCGGATTTGTACAAGGTCCGGTAGGCACGTTTGAGCGCCATCAAGGCATCGGAAGAGAAGCCCCGGCGTTTCAGGCCTTCGGCGTTGATGCCATAAGGGCTAGCCGAATTACCGGCAGCCATGACAAAGGGCGGTACATCCTGCAAGACCACGGTACCCACAGCCGTCATGGTATGTGCCCCGATGCGGCAGAACTGGTGTACGCCGGTATAGCCGCCCAGTATCGCCCAGTCATCGATATGAACGTGCCCGGCAAGTTGTGAATTGTTGGCAAAGATGGTGTGGTTTCCGACCTGGCAATCGTGCGCGATGTGCACATAGGCCATGATCCAGTTATCGTCACCAATACGCGTAACCCCAGCATCCTGGACGGTACCCAGATTGAAGGTACAGAACTCGCGGATGGTATTGCGATCGCCGATTTCGAGTTGCGTTGGCTCTCCGGCATATTTCTTGTCCTGCGGAACTTCGCCGATCGAGTTGAACTGGAAAATCCGGTTATCGCGACCAATCCGTGTTCGTCCGGAAATCACGACGTGCGGACCAACCCGGGTATTATCGCCAATTTGAACATGCTCGCCGATAATCGAATAGGGACCCACAGAAACCCCTGAACCGAGTTCGGCCCCTGGATGAATGATTGCGCTTGGATGGATCATCTCGTGCTCACGCTGTGATCAGATAACGTCGCGTTTGGCGCACATCAATTCGGCTTCTGCAACAACTTCCCCATCGACGCGGGCTTGAGCCTTGTATTTCCAGATGCCACGCATCTGGCGAAGAAGTTCAACGTGCAAATGAAGTTGATCCCCGGCAGTCACCGGCTTCTTGAAACGGGCGTTGTCAATACCAACAAAGTAAAAAACAGAGTTCTCGTCAGGCTTGACGTCCATGGTTTTGAACGAAAGGATGCCGGCCGCCTGAGCCAGAGCCTCCATGATCAGCACACCGGGCATTACCGGATGATGCGGAAAATGGCCAACGAAAAAGTGTTCATTGATCGTTATATTCTTGTAGGCATGGATTGATTTTCCCGGTTCGCAGGTCATGACGCGATCCACCAGCAGAAAGGGATAACGATGCGGCAAGTGTTCTAATATTTCGTGAATATCCATTGCATTCAAGATGTTTTCTCCATTTGTTCGAGTTTTCTCTCAAGTTCAGAAACTCGCTCGGCAAGTTTGCCCAGTCGTTTGATC
The DNA here is from genome assembly GCA_020049495.1 of Accumulibacter sp. Lineage (GTDB taxonomy): Bacteria > Pseudomonadota > Gammaproteobacteria > Burkholderiales > Rhodocyclaceae > Propionivibrio. Next base: position 71,067 of record JAIFKU010000082.1, on the reverse strand, counting down.
TGTGCTGCGTTGTGTAACCATTCTTCATGCGCTTCGAGTGGGTAAATACTGGTGTACTGCCCTGGCTTGCGCAAACTCTTGGTCACCATGGTGCCAGCTGAAATATGGACATCATCAGCCAGGTCCAGATGACCGACAATCATCCCGGCCCCCCCCACGGTACAGTCCTGTCCGATTTTTGTGCTGCCCGCGATGCCCACACACCCGGCTATTGCGGTGTGGTCCCCGATGTTCACGTTATGCGCAATCTGAATCTGATTGTCCAGCTTGACCCCATCACCGATCACCGTATCATCCAGCGCACCGCGATCAATCGTCGTATTGGCACCAATTTCCACGTCATCGCCGATGATGACACGTCCAATCTGCGGGATCTTGATCCAGCGTTTGTCTTCCTTGGCGAAACCGAAGCCATCGCCACCAATGATTGCACCCGCCTGTATGATCGCTCGCCGGCCGATAGCACAATCGTGATAAATCACGACATTCGGATAAATCAGGGAATCATCACCGATGGAAACACCATCGCCGATCACACAACCGGGATAAACAGTAACGTTGTCACCCATGCTGACACCTACTCCGACGACAACATGTTCACCAATGCTGGCTGAAGAGGGTATTTCCGAATGCACCACTGCCGAGGCGTGGACGCCAAGTGGGCGTCGATTTCCAGGGTTGAGCAGGGCAACAACCCGGGCATAGTAGGCGTAAGGGTTGGAATGAACGATACGGGGAAGTGGTGTATCAGAGGAAAACTGTGGCGAAAGGATGATCGCCGCCGCTTTCGTCGTGTTCAATTGCTGCCGGAATTTTGGGTTGGAGAGGAAGGCAATCTGGCCTGCACCAGCCGAAGACAAGGAAGCGACCTGAGAAACGATCACCGAACCGTCACCCTCAAGCGTACCGCCGAGGCGGGTGACGATTTCGTCGAGCCGCAGACCCTTTTCCACAGGCACGCTGATTACTTGCCTTCGGACAAGGCCTTGATGATTTTGTCCGTCACGTCAAGTTTCGGACTGACCCAGACGACATCCTGAACGATCAGATCATACTTCTCGCTTTCGGCGAGTTGCTTGATCGCCTTGTTGGCCTTCTCGATAATCGCAGCATTTTCTTCATTTTGCCGAAGATTCAGATCTTCACGGAATTCACGCTGCTTGCGCTGAAAATCACGTGACAATTCGTTAAGATCCTTTTCTTTCGTGCGCCGCTCGGAGTCAGGCATCGTCACCGCATTCTTCTCGAGAGACTCTTGCAAGGTCTGCAGTTGTTTGGCAAGCCGCTGGAGTTCCTGATCGCGCTTGGAAAACTCCGTTTCGATCTTCTTTGCCGCTTTGACGGCGGTAGGTGCATCACGGAAAATACGCTGGGTATTGACGTAACCCACCTTTAGTATCTCTGATGCCAACGCGTAAGACACTGGCAGCGAGGCCATCAATGCAACCAGCAACGTGGCAAATTTCGTGTTCAAGCTATCTCTCCTAGACTAAAAGGCGGTTCCCATCTGGAACTGGAAACGTTGAAGTTTATCACTATCCTGATTGTTAAGTGGTTGCGCAAAACTGAATTTTAATGGTCCGAACGGAGATACCCAGGTCGCCGCCAGACCCATCGACATGCGGATTGAACCTTGGTCACACACACCACCCGCCTGGACACAATTTGTTTGGGTCGTCCCGTCACCATAAACCTGACCGGCATCAAAGAATGGCCCGAAACGCATTGATTTATCGGCGCCAAAGCCAGGCAACGGCATCGACAATTCAGCATTGAAAACGACCCGTTTGGTTCCTCCCAGCCGAACCGTTTGACCTGTAGCAGGATGCACTTCATAAGGGCCGAGACTTGCCGTGTCGTACCCGCGAACCGATCCAACACCGCCGGCATAGAGATTCTTGTAAAAGGGCAACTCCTGGCCAGAGAATCCCTTGGCGTAACCAAGCTCGCCATTAAGCATGAGCACCATGTTTCGCGTTACCGAAAAAAAACGCTGGTGCTGATAACTGGCTTTGTAGTATTTGAGGTCACCGCCCGGACTGACTTCAAAACCGGCTCGCTGCAAAGCGCCTCGGGTTGGATTCAGAGCGCTATCTTTCGTATCGCTGGCCCAGCCGACCGACACGGGAAGCGAGATATTGCTGCAGGAGATGTCACCGCCACAGAATTTCTTACTAAAATTAATATACTGAAGTGGTGTAGCCGGAAATTGAACCGGGTCAATCTCGACTTTTGTTTGATCAATGGCCAGACCAAAACTGATTGACTGCTTCTCGGCAATCGGAATTCCGAAACGGATACCGCCACCTGTTGATGCCGTCTTATAAACGTAGCCGAGGGTCTGCGGATCCGCCCTCCGGTGATAGATATCAAAGCCCTGGCTGACGCCGTCCACCGTAAAGTAGGGATTGTTGTAACTCAAACCGATAGCCCGGTTGATCTTGCCCGTGTTCAGTTGCAAGGACACGAATTTCCCGCTACCAAAAATATTGGACTGCGAAATGGAACCCGAAAGCATGACCTTTTCGGACTGTGAAAAACCGGCGCCCAGCGAGATATTGCCGGTCGATTTTTCCGTTACATTAACGTTGACATCAACCTGATCGGTGGTACCCGGCACGGGGGGGGTTTCGACATTGACTTCGCCGAAATAGTCGGTTTTGTCGATTCGCTCCTTCGAGAGTTTCACCCGTTCATCGTCGTACCATGCTCCTTCCATCTGGCGAATTTCCTGTCGAATCACCTCGTCGCGCGTCTTGGTATTCCCCGAAATAGTGATACGACGTACGTACGTACGCTTTCCTGGATCAACAAATACAGTGAATGCAACCTGTCGTTTATCCTTGTCAATTTCGGGGGCCGCATTGACGTTGGCAAAAGCATAACCTTTCGCTGATAGTTTTTCGCTGATGGCTTTCGTGCTTTCATTCAAATGCTCACGGGAAAACACATCTCCGGGCTTGATTTTCATCGCTTTCCTGAATTCATCTTCCGGCAGGATGAGATCGCCGGCCAGTTTGACAGACGATACAATGTAGCGCTCCCCTTCGGACACACTGACTGTAATGTAAATGTCCTTTTTGTCAGGGCTTATCGATACCTGCGTTGATTCAATATTGAATTCGAGGAAACCACGATTTAGGTAGTAGGAGCGCAATGCCTCCAGATCAGCGGCAAGTTTCTGTTTTGAATACTGGTCGTTTTTTGTGTACCAACTGATCCAGTTGGGTGTTTGCAACTGAAAAAGCGCTTGCAGGTCCTTTTCCTTGAAGGCCTGGGCACCCACGATATTGATCTGCTTGATTTTTGAGGCATCGCCTTCGTCGATGTTGAAGTTGATCGACACGCGATTGCGTTCCAGCGGTGTTACCGTAGTCGTAATTGAAACACCATATTTACCACGCGTAAGATACTGGCGCTTCAATTCCTGCTCTGCCCGCTCAAGCATGCTACGGTCAAAGGAGCGCGAAACAGCAAATCCCGCTTCCTTCAAGCCCTTGATCATCTGGTCGTTTTCAAATTCTTTGAGACCGACAAAATCTATCTGTGCAATGGCCGGACGTTCTTCCACGGCCACAATGACGACCCCGTCAGCGATCTCAATGCGTACATCCTTGAAAAAACCGGTGGCGAACAAGGCTTTGATTGCTTGCGCAGCCTTGTCGTCGGTCATGGTATCCCCGACCTTGACCGGGAGATAGCTGAATACCGTACCGGCTTCAGTACGCTGAATACCGTCAACGCGAATATCCTTGACCGTAAAGGGTTCAAAGGCGGATGCGCCAGAGACGAGCAAGGTGGCAATCAGACCCGCAAGCAGGTTTTTCTTCATAAGTTCAGCCGGAAATCAATCGATTGATATCATTGTAGAAAGCAAACGCCATCAGTATCAGCATCAGGGCCAGTCCGATTTGCTGGCCTATTTCCATGCTGCGCTCCGAAAGCGGCCCACGCTTTATGATTTCGACAACATAATACAACAAATGCCCACCATCCAGAATCGGAATGGGCAGCAAATTCAGCACGGCAAGGCTGATGCTGACTAGAGCAAGGAATTTGAGATAGTAGTCAATTCCGAGTTTTGCCGATTGGCCTGCGTAATCGGCAATCGTTACCGGTCCGCTGATGTTGCGCCAGGACGCTTCGCCGGTCAGCATCTTTCCGATCATCACCAGACTGAAAACAGATTTATCCCAAGTCTCGTCAATAGCCTTGTCGAGAGCGGACAGCAGTCCGTAACGAACCGTAATCATCAGTTCACTTCTGGAGCTACCGGCATTTTTGACCGTTGCTCCAATGCGCCCGATTTCACGTTCGCCTTCAACGACAGGGATCGGCGTTATTTCGATGACACGACGTTCGCCTTGGTGGCTAATTACAAAATCCAGGGGCTTACCGGGCGAACTGCGCACGGCAAGCACAACTTCGGACCAGGTGGTGATTGGCTTGTCGTTGATCAGCAGAATTTCATCCCCGGGCACGAGGCCGGCTGCAGCGGCAGGACTCCGCTCGCTTATTTTTCCAATCACTGAAGGGACTATCGGGCGGTAAAAGCTGATCCCCAGTTTTCCCAGAGCATCACCCTCCCATCCTTTAGCTCTGGCGGACGAAACATCAAGGCGGCGTACGCTGATTTCATTGCGCTGATTGATGACCTCAAATTCAATCGAATCCTGGTCAACAGACCGGCGCAGCAGTACCCATCGCATGTCCTGCCAGGTCTGAACCAGTTCGCCGCCGACTCTGAGTACCCGTTCTCCATTCTCCAGACCAGCCGCCGCCGCAGGACTCGCCGCAACGGGCGTACCAAGAATGGGCTTCAATTCTTCCATGCCGTGCCAGAAAAGCCCCCAGTAAATGAATATCGCCAGGAACAGATTGGCGACGGGTCCCGCTGCAACGATCGCCATGCGTCGCCAAACACTCTGCCGATTGAAACTGCGGTGCAACTCCTCAGGGGGAACATCGCCTTCGCGTTCATCCAGCATCTTGACGTAACCACCCAGAGGAAATATTCCGATGGCCCAAACGGTACCATCACGACCGATCTGTTTCGACCACAGGGCCCGGCCAAAACCCACCGAGAATCGCAGCACCTTGACGCCGACCCAGCGTGCCACGATATAGTGCCCATACTCATGGACAATAATCAGAACACCAAGAACCAGAGCAAAAGCCGCCAGGTAGTAAAGGAAGTTGCTCATGCCGAGGTCAACATTCCGATAGTCTGCTCGGCGATGCCCCGGGCCGCATGGTCAGTGGCCAGCACGTCCGCGAGCGAATGCAGCGTCGTCACCGGGGATTGATCCATGACCGCCTCAATGATTTTCGGGATTGCTGTAAAACCGATCTTGCCATCAAGAAAGGCCTGAACAGCAAGCTCATTGGCGGCGTTGAGCGTCGCCGGCGCATTCTCACCCTCATGCAGGGCACGGTAGGCAAGCGCAAGACAGGGGAAACGCTCGAAATCCGGCCGTTCGAAATGCAGCGAGGCAATTTTGAACAGGTCCAGCGGTTCGACGCCCGCTGAAATCCGCTCAGGATAGGCCAGCGCATGGGCAATCGGCGTACGCATATCGGGATTTCCCAGTTCGGCAATGACTGAACCATCGACATACTGCACCAGGGAATGGATGACACTCTGCGGGTGGATGACGATCTCGATCTGTTCGGCAGCAACATTGAATAACCAGTGCGCTTCGATCATCTCGAGCCCCTTGTTCATCATGGTCGCCGAATCCACCGAAATCTTTCGTCCCATGACCCAGTTGGGATGCGCACACGCCTGCTCGGGTGTTACATTCTCCAGGTCGGCAAGGGCGGTATTACGGAACGGTCCGCCGGAGGCAGTGAGCAACAAACCGCGCACTCCGCTTCTTGATAAATCACCTGAATAGTCAATTGGAAGTGATTGAAATATAGCGTTATGTTCGCTATCAATCGGTAACAAGCTTGCGCCATTTTCTCTCACGGCGCGCATGAACACCGGCCCGGCCATGACCAGCGCTTCCTTGTTGGCCAACAGGACTTTCTTGCCGGCGACCGCCGCCGCCAATGTGGGTTGCAGGCCTGCAGCTCCGACAATGGCGGCCATCACCGAATCAACTTCCGGTAATTCGGCCATCCGCACCAAAGCTTCAGGTCCGTATTCGACGCAGGTTGAACAGGCAGCAACTTCCAGACGAGCACGCAAAGCAACGGCCAGTTCAGCGTTACGCACTACGGCAAAACGGGGTTGAAACTCAAGACATTGCTCGAAAAGGCGATCGATCTGATTGTACGCACAGAGAGCGATTACACTGAAACGTTGCGGATGGCGTCGAATCACGTCCAGCGTATTGACCCCAATGGAGCCGGTTGATCCGAGAATCGTGAGCTTTTGCATTGTCATCTCAAGCTGCGTCAATGCAGTAAAGTCAGCCAGACAAGAGCGACCAGAGGCAGTGTCGAGGTCAGGCTATCGATACGGTCGAGCACTCCCCCATGTCCGGGCAAAATATTACTGCTGTCTTTCAATCCGGCCTGACGTTTAAGCAGTGATTCGAACAGATCGCCAATGATACTGATCACCGCCATGGACACCAGGACAGAGAGTAACAATAAATAATTTCCGGAGAGAACGGCCGGCATCTTCGGCGACAGGATAAAACCATAGACGATGACGGCAAACCCGCCTCCGATAGCACCTTCCCAGGTCTTGCCCGGACTGATGCCCGGAGCCAGCTTGTGCTTGCCGAAGGTACGGCCAAAGAAATAGGCGGCAATATCAGCCAGCCAGACGGCGGCCATGACGGCCAGTAAAGATAGAGCGCCAGCCTGTCTCAGTTGCACCAGAGCCAGCCAGGTCGGCAGGATCATCAACATGCCGATCGACAGGCCGAAAACGGACTTTGACAATAGCCAGCGACACCTCATCCACACGGGAACCCCGAGCAACCAGAAAGCGGCCGCCGGAAGATAAAACCAGCGCCCCAGGCGCCAGGCGGCCTCATCGAATCCAGGTTCAAGCCCCAAAGCGGCTGGCTCCAGAGCGGCCACGGCGCCGCAAATGAAGATCAGCGTGACGCCAAGCGCGAAGCGTAAAGCATTGCCCAATGCCATCAGCGCTCCCCACTCCCAGGCTGCAAGAGCAGCGGTCAGTGTGCAGAACATGACCCAGCCAGACGCAGGCAGATAGAAAAGAGCAGAAAAGAAAACGAAAAAAAGGAAAACAGCGGTAATGATCCGCGTCTTAAGCATTAACGATGACGTCCGTCGAGCGAGCAGAATCTGCATTTTCGGGCAAGCGATCGACGCGCTTGGTACCAGGGTGGGGATTGTCGATCAGTTGTTCGCTCGTTCGTCCGAAGCGACGTTCGCGCTGCTGATACGAGTTGATGGCCATGTCGAATGCAGAAGCGTCAAACTCCGGCCAGAGGGTTTCAGTAAAGTAGAACTCCGAATAAGCCAGTTGCCATAGCAGGAAGTTGCTGACCCGCTCCTCCCCCCCCGTACGAATGAAGAGATCGGGCTCCGGTGCGTAACTCATGGCCAGATAAGGTGCCAGATCGGCTTCGCTCCACAAACCCTGCTTGTCCGGCTGTGCCGAGAGCATGCGATTGACCGCCTGCAGGATATCCCAACGTCCGCCGTAATTGGCTGCGATGGTCAGTGTCAGCTTGTCATTCCCGGCCGTCTGCTGTTCTGAAGAGGCAATCAGCGACTGTAGTTCACGATCAAAGCGCGACAGGTCACCCACCACTCTCAGACAAACTCCATTGCGATCCAGTTTGCTCACTTCCTGCTGCAAGGCATGCACGAAAAGCTGCATGAGCAGCGTCACTTCTTCCTCGGGGCGACGCCAGTTTTCTGAGCTGAACGCAAAAAGCGTCAAATACTTTATCCCACGCTCAAGGCAATACCTGACCGAATCACGCACCATTTCGACGCCACGGCGATGCCCGGCAAAACGAGGCAAATAGCGTTTCTTGGCCCAGCGACCGTTGCCGTCCATGATAATGGCGACATGACGCGGCACCTTGGCGGCATCCGGAACATCACGCGTCGAACTGGTGAAGATCGCCATCTGGCGCATCCTTTAGGCAGTCCTCAGACCGCCATCAGCTCGGTTTCTTTTTGCGCGAACTGCTTATCCACCTCGGCGACATATTTGTCGGTGAGCTTCTGGACGTCATCCTGCGCCCGTCGCTCATCATCCTCCGAACACGCCTTGTTCTTGAGCAGATCCTTGAGTGTCGAGATGGCGTCGCGGCGAAGATTGCGCATTGCCACCCGTGCATTTTCACACTCGTGTTTGACGACCTTGATCAGGTCGCGACGCCGTTCTTCGGTCAGTGCCGGCATCGGAACGCGGATGAGTTCGCCCTGCGAAGCAGGATTCAGGCCAAGATCGGAGTCCCGGATGGCCTTTTCGACCTTGGGCGCCATGTTCTTTTCCCAAGCCTGGACGCCAAGCGTACGCGGATCAAGCAGGGTGATGTTGGCCACCGTATTTACCGGCACCATGGAGCCGTAATACTCGACCTGAACATGATCGAGCAGGCCGATATTGGCGCGGCCCGTACGGATCTTTGTCAAATCGACCCTGAGCGCCTCAAGTGATTTCTGCATCTTGTGTTCAGTAGTGCTTTTCACCTCTGCAATCGACGACATGTCTATCTCCCTCAGCAATACACCAGAGTGCCTTCGCTCTCGCCAAGGACAACCCGCTTGAGCGCACCCGGTTTGAAAATCGAGAAAACGTTGATTGGCAGTTTCTGGTCACGGCATAGCGCAAAAGCGGTTGCATCCATCACCGCCAGATTTTTCAACATGGCTTCGTTGAAGCTGATCCGGTCGTAGCGTGTGGCCAGAGGATCCTTTTTCGGATCAGCCGAGTAAATACCATCTACCTTGGTGGCCTTGAGCACGATCTCCGCCCCGATTTCGGCACCGCGTAACGCCGCTGCCGTATCGGTCGTAAAAAACGGATTGCCGGTACCCCCGGCAAAAATGACCGTCCTGCCCTGCTCCAGTGCACGGATGGCCCGACCGCGAATATACGGTTCGACCACCTGCTCGATATTCAATGCCGACTGGACGCGGGCCGGCATGCCGGCAGTTTTCATCGCGTCCTGCAACGCCAGAGCGTTCATCACGGTGGCCAGCATGCCCATGTAGTCAGCCTGGGCGCGATCCATGCCGGTTGCTCCGGGAGCCACACCGCGAAAGATGTTACCCCCGCCGATGACGACACCAACCTGCACCCCCAGATCAACGACGCTCTTGACTTCAGCGACGATCTCCAGGATGGTCTGACGGTTGATGCCATAAGCGTCAGTGCCCATCAGTGCTTCACCCGAGAGTTTGAGCAGGATACGTTTGAATTTTGGGGTACAAGCTTCAGTCATGGTCATCAGAACCCTATCAGTTACTTCTGTGCAGCCGCTGCCTGGGCAGCCACTTCGGCGGCAAAATCATTCGATCGTTTGGCCATGCCCTCACCGACCACGAACAGGGTAAAGCCCGCAACTGAAGCACCCTTGGCCTTGAGCAATTGCTCGATGGTCTGCTTGCCGTCTTCCGCCTTGACGAACACCTGTCCAAGCAAAGTGACCTCCTTGAGGAATTTCTGCACTGAACCCTCGGCGATTTTCTCGATCATGGCTTCCGGCTTGCCCGCTTCCTTGGCCTTTTCGATGGCAACCCGACGTTCGGTATCAATCAGTTCGGCAGGAACACCCGTCGCATCAAGCGATTTTGGCTTTGACGCGGCAATGTGCATGGACAGATCCTTGCCCAGTTGTTCGTCACCACCGACCACATCCAGCAGCACGCCGATCTTTGCACCGCCATGGATGTAGGACGCCAGCTTGCCCTTGGCTTCGACACGGACAAAGCGGCGCAGCGACATATTCTCGCCGATCTTCCCGACCAAAGCAGTACGGGCAGATTCGACGGTTCCTCCAGCCATCGGCAGCGCCGACAACACGGCAATATCCGCTGGATTGTTAGCCACAATCAGTTCGGCACAGCCCTTGGTCAGAGCCAGGAATTCGTCGTTCTTGGCCACGAAATCGGTTTCGCAGTTGATCTCGATGATCGCGCCTGACTTGCCGTCGGCGGCAATACTGATACCGACAACCCCCTCGGCAGTAATGCGAGTTGCAGCCTTGGTGGCCTTGGAACCGAGCTTGACGCGCAGAATCTCTTCCGCCTTGTTAATGTCACCAGCCGCTTCGGTCAGTGCTCTCTTGCATTCCATCATCGGCGCGTCAGTTTTCTCGCGCAGTTCTTTAACCATACCTGCGGTAATTTCCGCCATTTTATTCTCCACTTGCGGACACGGCCGGGATAACCGGCCGCACCTCGTTCAAAACAGTTAAAACAGAAATTGTCTATCCATACCGCTCACATCAAGCGACCGGATGACAAAGTTGGGGACTGTTACTCGGCCTCTTCGACAAAATCATCACCGGAAGCTGCCGCAGCAACAATTTCCTCGATGAATTGACTGCGACCTTCGAGAATCGAATCAGCGACACCGCGTGCATACAGGCGGATTGCACTGGACGAGTCATCATTGCCCGGAATGACATAATCAATGCCTTCCGGCGAGTGATTGGTATCGACCACGGCAATGACCGGAATGCCGAGTTTATTCGCTTCGGTGATGGCAATCTTGTGGTAACCGACATCGATGACGAACAGGGCATCCGGCAAGGTATTCATTTCCTTGATGCCGCCAATGGATTTCTGCAACTTGGCAAGTTCGCGCTGCATCATCAGTGCTTCCTTCTTGCCGAGCTTCTCAAGAGAACCGTCTTCCATCATGGTTTCCATATCCTTGAGGCGCTTGGTCGATTGCTTGATGGTCTTGAAATTGGTCAGCATGCCACCCAGCCAGCGCTGGTCGACATAGGCCGAACCGGAACGGCTGGCTTCTTCAGCGATGATTTCACGCGCCTGACGTTTGGTACTGACGAACAGGATGCTGCCCTTGTTTGACGACAGCTTGCGCACGAAAGCCATGGCTTCGTTGTAATTGGCAAGGGTTTTTTCAAGGTTGACAATGTGGATCTTGCTGCGGGCACCAAAGATGTACTGAGCCATCTTGGGGTTCCAGAAGCGGGTTTGGTGGCCAAAGTGAACACCGGCCTCCAGCATTTGACGCATGGTTGCGGACATACTTTTTTCCTATCAGGGTTAAACCACCATTCGCCCACCTACGCCCGCCTTGATTATTTGACGGGCACCCTTGAACAGGCGAATGTGCGTAATTGACGAGCCGTATCCGGCGCGCCTCGCGTACCACCATGGCACGCTGTATTGTTTCACTGACAAAGGCCAGAAAAACCGTGCGATTATATCATCGGAGAAACATGAATGCCATCGCTTCGCTTCCTTCGCTCGTTACCCTGATGGATGACGCTATAAATCTGACGGGATAAAGACGAGGTGTAGACGAACCTTTCAAACGGGAAATTGCCTAAGCGCTCGCCTTACTTTATCCTTCGCCACTTCATTACCTTCGCCTGTCTCCATAATAAGCACATGAGCATCACACTCAAATCTTCCGACGAAATCGAAAAAATGCGGGTTGCCGGCCGTCTGGCTGGCGAAGTACTCGATTACATTACCCCTTTCGTCAAACCGGGGATTACGACTGGCGAGCTGGACAAACTCTGCCACGACTACATGGTCAATATTCAGGGCTGCATTCCGGCGCCGCTGAACTACGCTCCTTCAGGCTACAAACCGTATCCGAAATCGATCTGCACTTCGGTCAACCATCAGGTCTGTCATGGCGTTCCCGGTGACAGACAGTTGAAAAACGGCGATATTGTCAATCTGGATATCACCACCATCAAGGACGGTTATCACGGCGATACCAGCCGCATGTTCCAGGTCGGCGAGGTCTCGATCAAGGCCAAACGGCTGTGTGAGGTCACTTTTGAATGCCTCTGGCTCGGTATTGCCCAGGTGCGCGCAGGTGCCCATCTCGGCGACATCGGCCACGCCATCCAGCAGTATGCCGAGAAATCCGGTTATTCAGTCGTCCGAGAATTCTGTGGCCATGGCATCGGCGTACGCTTCCATGAAGATCCACAAGTCGTTCATTACGGCAAGGCTGGCACGGGGGTCGAACTTAAAGCCAACATGATTTTCACCATCGAGCCGATGATCAACGCCGGAAAAGCCGCCATCCGCGAACTGGCGGATGGCTGGACGATTGTCACCAAGGACCACAGTTTGTCGGCGCAATGGGAACATACCGTTCTTGTCAGCGAAAACGGATATGAGGTTCTCACGCTCTCCGAAGGCGCTCGCCAGCAGCCGGACTGGATCAATTGATGTCGATGAAGTTCGATTCTGTTGCCCGTAACGAACTCCTCACCCGTTACAAATCGCATTTGCAGTCTGGCCAGGCTTCCATCTGCCAGAATTATCTGCTCGACCCGGAACCCTCCCGACTGCTGCATCAACGCAGCCAACTGATTGACGGCGTCCTGCGCGAACTGTGGACGGATCTGGGCCTCCCCGATTCACTTACCCTGGTCGCTGTTGGCGGCTACGGTCGCGAAGAAATGTGGCCCGCCTCTGACGTGGATCTGCTGTTGCTTCTACCGCAGCCGGCCGATACGGCGCTTGCCGAACAGCTTGAACAACTGGTTAGCCTGTTCTGGGATATCGGGCTGGAAATTGGTCATAGCGTTCGTACGGTAGAGGAATGCCTCAACGAGGCAGAAAGCGATCTGACGGTTCAGACAGCGCTGGTCGAAACCCGCTTGCTGATCGGAAACGCCGCACTGTTCTCAACGTTCCTTACTGAATTCAGGAACCAACTCGATCCGCAAGCTTTCTTTCACGCCAAACGCGTAGAACAGGACGAGCGCTATCTGCGTTATCAGGAATCGCCTTACAGTCTCGAACCGAACTGCAAGGAAAGTCCGGGCGGATTGCGCGATTTGCAAAGCATTCTGTGGATCGCACAAGCCGCCGGATTCGGCAGCAGCTGGCAGGATCTGGAACGACACGGCTTTATTACCCATCGGGAAGAACAGGGGCTTGAACGCCGGGAAAGCTTCCTGCAGCGCTTGCGAATCCAGTTGCACCTCCATGTCGGCCGTCGTGAAGACCGTCTCCTGTTTGATCATCAGACGGCGCTTGCCGAGCAACTCGGCTTTGCCGCAACACCGACCCGGCGCGCCAGCGAGCAACTGATGCAGGAGTACTACCGGACGGCGAAAACGGTGACCCAGCTCAACACGATTCTTCTGCAGAACATGGGTGCTGCAATTTTCCCGTCGCCTGAACAAAATCCGCAGGTCATCAATGAGCGTTTTCAGAACACCCATCAACTGCTCGATGTCGTTCACGAAAACGTTTTCAACGAAACGCCCGCGGCCATACTCGAAGCATTTCTGCTCATGCAGCAGCACTCCGAACTGAAAGGCATGACGGCACGCACGATCCGCTCGCTATGGCGCGCACGCACCCTGATCGATGATGACTTTCGTAGCAACCCGGAAAACAGGGCGCGTTTCGTCGAACTCTTCAAGCAGGAAAGAGGTGTGCTGCACGAACTCCGGCGCATGAACCAGTTTGACATCCTCGGTCGCTACCTGCCCAAGTTCGGGGCCATCGTCGGCCAGATGCAACACGACCTTTTCCACGCCTACACGGTGGATCAGCACACCATGCAGGTACTGCGCAACCTGCGCCGCTTCTCCGAAACCGAATTTGCCCACGAGTACCCCTTCTGCAGCCAGTTGATCAGCAACTTCGATAAGCCCTGGTTACTCTACATAGCCGCCCTCTTCCACGATATCGCCAAGGGACGCGGGGGGGGGCACTCGGACCTCGGCGCTCTCGATGCCCAGGAATTCTGTACCAGTCACGGCCTTTGTGCCGAAGACAGCGAACTGGTTGTCTGGCTCGTACGCCATCACCTTGAAATGTCTGTCGTTGCTCAGAAACAGGACATATCGGATCCGGACGTGCTCAGTGCATTTGCCGCGACCGTAAAGGACGAGCGTCACCTGACGGCGCTCTACCTGTTCTCTGTCGCTGATATACGCGGTACCAGCCCCAAGGTCTGGAATAGCTGGAAAGGCCAGTTGTTCGAGGAACTTTTCAACCAGACCCGTCGTTTTCTGCTTTCCGGGGGGCAGGCGCCTTTAAGGCAAGGAATCATCCAGGAAAAGCAAGAGGAAGCACTGCGTCTGCTGCGTTATTTTGCGGTTCCCGAAACGGCCCAGGAAGGCCTGTGGAATCAGCTCGATACCGTATACTTCCTGCGCCACTCGGCCGAAGAAATCGCCTGGCATGCGCGTGCGCTGCACTATCGCATTGACGGAAAGAAACCGGTCGTCAAGGCGCGCGTCAATCCACAGGGCGACGGCCTCGAAGTCATGGCCTACACCCTCGATCAACACGATCTGTTTGCCCGTCTGGTCGGTTTTTTCAGCCGTGCCGGCTACAACATCATGGATGCAAAAATTCACACGACACGTCACGGTTACGCGCTCGACAGCTTCATGCTGCTCGACGTCAACGGGCGTGACAATGACCGTGACATGATCAGCTACATCGAACATGAACTGACCGACCGGCTCACCCGACAAACCTTGCCCGAGGCCCCAGCGAGCGGGCGTATTTCGCGCCAGGTCAAGCATTTCCCGATCCAGCCTTCAGTCACCATCGAGTCGGATGAAAAAGGCGTCAACTTCGTTCTTTCGGTCAGTGCCGCCGATCGTCCCGGCCTGCTCTATACGGTCGCCATGACCCTGGCTCTTCATGGCGCCAATCTCCACACCGCCAAAATCGTTACCCTCGGTGAACGCGTCGAAGACACTTTTCTGATCAGCGGTGGCGATCTCGGCGAAAGCGCGAGCCGGATCAAACTGGAAACCGAATTGCTTGAGCGCTTGACGTGTTGAAAAAACAAATTCATGGTTTTGCGCTCCACAAAGCCAACTGAGCACGAAATAGCCTGCCCGTTTCTCAGGTTTCTCAGCGCTTTCTCATTATTCCTGCGAAAATTGAAAGCGTTTATTGGTAACACGCGCCTTCGTTGGATACTCCTCGTTGGCACGTAATATGCTGTTGAATCTTGATTGTCGTTTTTTGGCGAAGCGATTGATTCGGCATCGACGACTTGACCGATGATGTTCCGAGGCCGCAGCATTAACTACGCTTGGCCTTCGCCCCAGGGAGCGGGGAATTCAACCCGCAGAGATTAACGAATATTGGACAGCAGTCAGGACTTATGAAAAAGATAATCAACGCTCCGAATAACGTGGTTGAAGATATGCTTTCAGGCATGGTTGCCGCACATCCTCAACATGTGAGAAAGCTGCCTGACTACAATTGTCTCGTCAGCCCGCTTTCGCCAATCGCCGGAAAAGTCGGCATCATCTCCGGTGGCGGGAGTGGTCACGAACCAGCGCACGCGGGATTCATAGGCAGAGGAATGCTTGATGCTGCGTGCGTCGGCAACGTATTCTCGTCGCCCACTCCCGATCATTTTTTTGCGGCAGCCAAGGCCGTGGATAGTGGGGCTGGCGTCCTGATGGTCATCAAGAACTACTCTGGCGATTTGATGAATTCACAAATGGCAGAGGAGATGGCTGAGTTTGAAGCGGTCAAGGTTGCAAGGGTCATCGTCGATGACGACGTTGCCGTCAAGAACAGTACTTACACGACCGGACGCAGAGGGATTGCTGGAACCGTATTTGTTCATAAAATCGCTGGCGCGATGGCGGTGCAAGGCGCTGATCTGGCCGAAGTCAAACGGGTGGCCGAGAAAACCGTTGCCAATGTGCGCTCGATGGGCATGGCTTTGACGCCATGTATCGTCCCGATAGCCGGGAAAGCCAATTTTCAGTTGGCTGACGATGAAATTGAGATCGGCATGGGCATTCACGGAGAACCGGGAATAAGTCGATGCAAAATTACTGAAGCAGATGAAATTACCTCCGTCCTGCTTGAAAAAATAATCGTCGATCTCCCATTCAACAAAGGTGATGAAGTGGCAGTCTTGGTCAATGGACTGGGGGCAACCCCGCTCATGGAACTGTATATCGTCAACAAAAAAATCAGCGAGGTCTGCGCGGAAAAGGGGATAAAAATATATCGAACTTACGTTGGCGAGTATATGACCGCCCTTGAAATGGCGGGAGCGTCAATAAGCCTGTTGCGTCTGGATGACGAACTGAAGGCCTTGCTCGATGCGCCGGCCGACAGTATTGCCTTCAAGCAGCTATGAGACCCGCAGAGAAAGGTTGAGACAAGTGGAAAAATTAACCGCCATCGATGTTGTGAATATCATTACTGATTTCTCGAAGCTGATTATTCCCAACCGTGACTACTTGAATGAATTGGATGGGAAACTGGGGGATGCCGACTTCGGCACAAGCATTTCCGGTGGTTTTTCGGCAGTCGAAAAAATCATTCCGGAACTGGGTTTGGTGACAAGCGGGATGGCCCTTGGCAAAACCGGCATCACTTTGGTAAAGTCCATGGGTGGAGCTTCAGGCCCGCTTTTTGGTACGATCTTCATGAAAGCCGGCAAGGAACTAGGAAACAAGTCGGACATCGGAGTGCAAGAACTGGCCAGCATGTTTTCTGCGAGTCTGGCCGGAGTCAAAGCCTTGGGAAAATCCAACGCTGGGGATAAAACACTGATTGATGCGCTGGAACCGGCCACGATGGCACTTGTAGCAGCTGCCGCAAAAGGATCTTCGTTGAAGGCAGCGCTCTCCGAAGCGTATGCTGCGGCTGCACAAGGTGTGGAGGACACGAAAAAGATGATTGCTAACAGAGGAAGAGCACACTACGTCGGCGAACGCGGATTGGGTCATCAGGATCCAGGGGCAACAGCGATTCAGATGTTGTTCCAGGTTTTCGCTGATTACGTCAAATAGTTTCCTTGCCTCTCTTCATAAGCTCAGCATGGAAACGTGCTGAGCTTATCTATTTTGGACGCTGCGCCATGATTCGCGCAGCCTTCGAATTCTCACAGGCAAAGAGGCGGCCTACACGATCGATATAGTGCGTGAAGCAATAAAGATCCGTATAGTTATTGCTTTCCCCAATTCAATCCAAGCGAAAATCAATGACCGGGCTGTTAGATATACGTGATGCTGTCCAGCAGGTATCGGAAGCGATAGCCAGTGTTCTGGATATTGACGTCATCATCTCGGACACCGATTACCAGATAATCGGCGATACAAAGAAGCACTACAAACTCGAAGTGACGGAGATCAAGGACAACTATGTAATTGGCAACGTTATCAAGACCGGTATCACAAAGGTCATTCGGGGGAAAGCGGATAGCGAACATTGTTCATCCTGCGGAATTCAGGAAAATTGCAATCTTGAAGCCATGATCTGTGTTCCCATCCACTACCTGGGAACACGTATAGGCGCGATCGGCCTCATCGCCATTACGGAGTCTTCCAGAGAAAGACTGCTGGAGAATCAGAAGAATCTGATCGAGTTTACCGAACGTATGGCTGATCTTATCGTCAGCAAGCTGCGTGAGAAAGAAGCGACGACGAAGTTAACTGTCGCCAAAAACCAATTGATTTCCATCATGGATGCCATCGACGAAGGTATCGCTGCCACCGATGAGAACGGGCGTATCGTCTATCTGAATTCGGTGTTCGAAGAAATCCTTAATTCCAAACATGAAGAACTGATCGGAAAGGATATTGCCGGTATTTTCGCCGTCCCTTACGTTACAGCCCTGATAAACAATGGGACCGAATTCAACAACATCGAATTACACCTCAGCACCCCAGATCTTGACGTGCATTCTCTTATTTCTGGCAGTCCCGTTATCCTTGAGGACAAGAATGCCGGATCGATCATCGTTCTGAAAAAAATGGAGGATGTTTTCAAGGTCATCAATAAACTGACCAACACCTCCTTATCCACTTCATTTGAGCAGATCATCGGCGACAGTCCGGCAATGATCCAACTCAAGGATACAGCTCTCAGGGTCGCCACAGGAAATTCCAGCATCCTGATTACCGGAGAAAGCGGAACCGGAAAAGAACTTTTTGCTCGAGCCATTCATCACAGCAGTCCGAGGAACAAGAATCCGTTCATCGCCATCAATTGCGCTGCCATGCCTGAGGCGCTGATTGAAAGCGAGTTATTCGGCTATGAAGAAGGTTCGTTCACCGGCGCCTCGCGTGGAGGCCGTCCTGGAAAATTTCAGCTGGCGCATGGCGGAACAATTTTTCTTGACGAAATCGGCGACATGCCCCTGCATTTGCAACCGAAACTACTGCGCGTTATTCAAGAAAAGACAGTGGAAAAGCTCGGTGGACACAAAAGCCTGGTTGTCGATGTTCGCCTGATTACGGCGACCAACAAGGATCTTGAAGGCATGGTTGATCGTGGTGAATTCCGGGAAGATCTTTATTACAGAATCAATGTCATCCCGTTACATATACCACCGCTTAGAAGCCGACCGGGTGATGTACGCATGCTTTTGTCCTTTCTTCTGAAGCAATACAACGCTAAATTGAACAAGAAATTAAAAGGCTTTACGGCAGACGCAGAAAGCGCGTTATTGTCCTGTCGATGGAAAGGGAACGTTCGGGAACTCGCCAATGTAATCGAGTACGCGATCAATGTGGAACCTTCGGCTTATATCACCACGAACAGTTTACCTTCCAAAATTCTCGAAAAAAGAGAAGTTAAAGTTCAACAAACGCCGGTTTCTACGCTCCATCTGGCCGAGAGCGAATTAATCCGGAGCGTTTTATCGGAATTCGGGTCATCGGTTGCCGCCAAGCGGCGGGCCGCAGAGGCCTTGGGCATCAGCCTTTCCACGCTCTATCGCAAGCTGAAAGAAATGGGGATCGATCAGGAATAGTCACGGATCAAATTTGCTGAAACAGTATTTCAGCGACGGCAATTCAGACTCCAGAAAATCCAAAATCAATTCTTTTATCTTGCTTAATGGTCACCGCAAACTAATCTCGCTTCAGTACTCGCTCCGCAAGTGACACCCAGTAGCTTGCGCCCAAAGGCAGGATTTCGTCGTTGAAGTCGTAGCCGGGGTTGTGCAGCAGGCAATCCGAAGCGCCGGGGCCGTTACCGATCCAGCCGTAGGCGCCAGGACGTTTCTGCAACATAAAGGCGAAATCCTCCGCACCCATGGTGGGCTGCAGATCGGAGTGGACATTCCCGGCTCCCGCTACGGCAATCATTGCCTCGGCAGCGATTTGCGCTTCGCGTGTGGCGTTGATCGTCGGAGGATAGCGCCTCTCATAGCGCAGAGATATCTCCGCTTCGTGGGTAACCGCCAGTCCTTCGCAAATTCGCCGCATCCGTTGCTCAACCAGATCCTGCACTTCCGGCTTGAAAGTGCGTGTTGTACCGCGCAGCACCACTTCCGGTGGGATCACGTTCCAGGTATCGCCGCCGTGAATCTGCGTCACGCTGACCACGGCCGCATCCACAGGCGGCACATTGCGGCTGACAATGGTTTGCAATTCATGCACGAGTGTGGCGGCCAGAGTTATCGGGTCGATACCGTTGTGTGGCATGGCGGCATGCGCGCCACGACCTTTGAGCACAATTTCGAAGATGTCGTACGACGCCATCATCGGGCCGGACATCACGCCGAAGTGCCCGACCGGCATACCGGGCCAGTTGTGTAGCCCGTATACTGCCGCGCAGGGAAAGCGCTCGAAGAGCCCATCTTCGACCATCTCCCGACCCCCGCCTTCGTTCTCTTCGGCGGGCTGGAAAATGAAATTGATCGTACCGTCAAAGTCGCGCGTCTCGGCCAGATATCTGGCGGCGCCCAGCAGCATCGTGGTATGGCCATCGTGGCCACAGGCATGCATGCGCCCGGCGTGCTGCGAACGATGCGCGAAGTCGTTGCTTTCCTGCACATGCAGAGCATCCATATCGGCCCGCAAACCAACGCTGCGCGGGCTGCTGCCGGCGCGCAGGACGCCGACCACGCCGGTGCGACCGATGCCGGTATGCACCTCCAGCCCGAAGGACTGAAGCAATTCTGCGACGCGCGCCGAAGTCCGGACTACCTCGAAGGCTATCTCCGGGTGGGCATGGAAATCGCGACGCCAGGCAGTCAGTTCCGGCAACAACTCTTGCAAACGGGGCTTGATGTTGATGTTCATGCGGGCAGTTCCGTAAAGATAATGACCAGACCATGGGTCAGCGCAGACGCGACGGCAAGCGAGCCATCTGGTCTCAAGATAAATTCCATTCCCGCCAGATCCAGCACCCGGCGGGTATACTCGACAGAGCGTACCCGGAAATGCAGAGCAGCAAAGAAGGGTGGAACACGTTTGCCAGCCTCGAGACCACAGTATTCATCGGCAAAGCTGGCGGGAGTAAACATGCGAATTGGGGTATCGCCCGTGGCCATCCGCCAGGAAGTTCCTTGTTCACCCCGCCCTTCCGAAGCGCGATCAAAGAGACGATCGTAGGCCGTGCGCACCTCGCCAAAGCACATTTCACTGGTCAGCACACTGATTCCCTGCAAGCCGATTGCTCCATTCGCATGTGCCAGATATTCAGAACGCCAGACGACATCGCGGGTGAAGTGCTGACAAGCAAAGGTTCGCCCGCCCGGCGTTTCAGCGATATCCACCTGCGCAATGCGGAATGCCGCATCACGCTCGCCTTCAGGCAAGGCCACCGGGCGCGAAAAGTCCACCGGGGCATCGACACCAATCCCGGAACTCTGCAATTCGGCATGAAAGCCAGCTGCATCATCTGTCTTCAGTGCCAGCGCCGCAAGACCATCACCCGCACCAAGAAAATCGCTGTAATAGCGCGTGAGCGGATGATCCGCCGGCACAGCCAGCAACTCGTAATAGTCATCCGGAAACATCACACAGTGGTTTTCCGATCCCATCGTGTGGCGCCCGCGTGGGGTCAACGTAAAGCCGAGTCGGCGAAAATCCGCCTCGGCCTGATCCAGATTGGCAACGGCAATGACGACGTGGTCGATGCCCTGAAGATGTCTGCGCATGCCTTGATTCAACCTTAATCGCGGCTTTCCAGCCCGCGGTAATACTGCACGAAGAGCCTCTTCGTGTCAGACCAGGATGATGATCTGGGAATTACTTCTTTCGTTCTGCAACAAACGCACGCAGGGTATCAACGATGAGAAAACCCACAGTTGCCCCTGCATCCTGGAGTCCCAGGGTCTTTTCCTGGAAACAGGCCGCCTTTCCGTGCTGGGCGATCATCCCTTTCGTGGCATCAAGCCCTTTGGCGGCGGCCTCGGCAGCTCTGGCCAGTGCTTCGGGAAGAGTTGCCGCGCAGGCCACGGAAGTTCCAAGGGACTCGGAAACGGGAGCGAGTACATCGATCAATGTCTTGTCCCCGCGTTTGGCCTTACCCCTTTCGATGACTCCGTTCAGAAAAGCGGCCCAGAAAAGAGACATCTCAGCGCTTCCAATTGACGAAAACGATTCAAGGGCTTTGCCGCCACGCATGAAACCGGTAGCAACGAGAGTCCCCATGGTCGATGGCGCCGCCTTGGCCATGGCCATGCCGGCCAGTTGCAGGGTACGGCCGACCGCATCCGCGCTATTGGCGCTCACCGATTCGTAGGCGGCAAGGAAAGCCTTGTTCATCGTCAGTCCGAGGTCGCTGTCGCCGACCTTGCCGTCGAGATCAATCAGATAGTCGCGCTGGGAAATGAAAACGTCACGCAGACTTGCGAAGAGCGGAACCAGTTCCGCCTTGCCTATGCTGTCCATGCCGCCGCCCCCTCCTGTGCTGTGTAATTATTCGTTGCACCAGCGAATTTCGCCGGAATGACGGCATTTAAAGCTGTTGCTGCTCGAAGAAAGGCGACTGCGCCGGCCGCGCGAGCAGCCGCCTGGTTTCGTCGTCGAGCTTGAGCAGCGAGATCGACGCGCCGGCCATTTCCATCGACGTCGCGTACTCGCCGACGTAAACGTGGAAGACAGCAATTCCAGCTTCCTTGAGGATAGACGCGACGCGGCGAAAGATTACATAGAGTTCCTCTTTCGGTGTCGCGCCCAGGCCGTTGACCAGTACCGCGACTTCGTCACCGCGGACGAAGGGAAGGTCGGCCAGGATGGGCTGCATCATTTCATCGACGACTTCATCGGCCTGGCGCAGCGCGCCACGCCGGATTCCGGGCTCGCCGTGGATGCCCATGCCGATTTCCATTTCGTTTTCACCGATCGAAAACGACGCGTGCCCGACTTCGGGGACAATGCATGATGTCAGCGCGACGCCCATGGTGCGCACGTTGGCTTTGACTTTTTCGGCGACCCGCTTGACCTCGTCGAGCGCCATGCCTTCAGCGGCAGCGGCGCCGGCCGCCTTGTAGATGAAAAATATTCCGGCAACTCCACGGCGCTTGTGTTCCTGTCCTTTGGGCGACGATGCGACGTCGTCGTTACCGACCAGAGAGAGCACCTTGATGCCTTCCAGATCGGCCATTTCAGCGGCCATATCGAAATTCATGATGTCGCCGCTGTAATTGCCATAGATATAAAGTGCGCCGGCGCCCTGGTTGATGGCCCTGGTCACTTCAAGCATCTGATCGGCGCTCGGTGACTGGAATACGCCGCCGACCGCGCAACCGTCGAGCAGGCCGGTGCCGACATAGCCGAGAAAGAGCGGCAGATGACCCGAGCCGCCGCCGGTGGCGATTCCGACCTTGCCTTTGACCGGGCGTGCACTGACGATACAGCGCAGATCGCCGGCGGCACAGGCGAGCTGCTGCGGATGGGCGGCGTAAATGCCTTCGAGCATCTCATCAACGAAATTTTCAGGAACGTTTAGAAATTTTTTCATATGCCCTCGGCTGTAGTTTTGGCGGAATTCTCAATAAGCCGTCACACCGGTGCAAGCCGGTGTCCAGTGCCGTGGCTCTGGATTCCGGGCTCTGCACTTCCTGCGGTCGCTTGCGCCGGAATGACGCTGCGGGATCTGATCGGTGGCTCCTTGAAAGCAGGCGCTCAGGCCGCATGACCGCCGAGATAGGCGGCGCGTACCCGCGCATCGTTGGCTAACTCAGCGCTCACGCCTTCGATCACGATACGCCCGCCATCCATGACGTAAGCGTAATCGGCGACACGCAGCGCGGCTCTGGCGTTCTGTTCGACGAGCAATACCGAATGCCCTTCGATGCGGATATGGCTGATCAGGTCGAAGATCATGCGCACGACTTTGGGCGCGAGACCGAGCGAGGGTTCGTCCATCAGCAGGAGTTTCGGTCGCGACATCAGCGCGCGGGCGATGCATAGCATTTGTTGCTCACCGCCGGACAAGGTGCCGGCGCTCTGCTGGTAACGCTCGCGCAGGATGGGGAAACGATCGAGCTGCTTTTCAAGTTCCTCGGCCAGCGCTTCGGGCGACAATCCGACGGCACCTATGCGCAGGTTTTCGGCGACGCTCATCGATGAAAAAATCTGCCGCCCTTCAGGGGCCTGGGCCAAGCCTGCGGCGACGATGCGATGCGAAGGCCATTGCGAAATTTCGCTGTCTTCAAAGCGTATGCTTCCCGCCGTGGCGCGGTAAACACCCGAAATTGCACGCATCAGCGTCGTCTTGCCAACCCCGTTGCTGCCCAGCACGGTGACGATGCCGCCGACCGGAACGTGCAGCGAAATGCCGTTGAGGATGGTCTGTTCGCCCATGCGCACTTGCAGGTCGGCGATCTGGAGTAGATTGGTCGCGCTCATGCGGCCTCCTCTTCGCTGCCCAGATAGGCTTCGAGAACGACCGGATCACTTGACACCTGCTGCGGCGTGCCGTCGGCGATCTTGCGTCCCGAAGCCATGACCATAACGCGCTCGCATAGATTCATCACGAAAGCCATGTCGTGTTCAACCAGTAAAAGGGTCAAGCCCTCGTTCGAGAGCTTGCGCACGAAATCGGAGAGCTGCGCGGTCTCGGTATCGTTAAGGCCGGCCGCCGGTTCATCGAGGATCAGCAGGCGTGGCGACAAGGCCAGCGCACGGGCGATCTCCAGATACTTGCGCTTGCCGTACGAGAGATTCGCCGCCAGTTCGCCAGCCTCATCCTGCAGACCGGCGCGCTCGAGCGTCTCCCAGGTACGCCGGCTTATGTCCTCGGCATACTTGCGGTGATTGAACAGCGCCTTCGCCGGCGAATGGCCGATCGCACCGAGTGCGCCGATCGACACGTTGTCGAAGACCGTCAGGTTGGGCATCACACGCAGGTTCTGGAAGGTGCGCGCGATGCCGAGGCGGGCCACCTGGAAGGACTTCATTTGCGAGATGTCAGTATCGTCGAAAAGAATGTTGCCCGAAGTCAGCGGGAAGAAGCCGGTGATCAGGTTGAAAACGGTCGTCTTGCCGGCGCCGTTGGGTCCGATCAGCCCGACGCGTTCGCCGCGCTGGACGACGCCCGAGAAGTCATCAACCGCCAGCAGTCCGCCGAAACGACGGGTGGCATTGCGGATGTCCAGTAAAGGTGTAGTCATTGTCGCCACCCGAGTTGCTTGGCGTTGTCCCAGGCCAGGCCGAACTGCCTGCGCATCAACGACAAAACCGAAGTCTCGCCGAGCAGACCGCGCGGCAGGAAAAGAATCGACAGGAACATCACGGCGCCGACGACGATCATTCGGTAATCGCCGATCGGCCGCAGCACCTCAGGCAAGCCGAGCAGGATCACCGCACCGACGATTGCACCGGGCAGACTGCCGAGGCCACCGACGACGATCATGGCGAGGATCAGGATGGACTCCGAAAAGCGGAAATCCCCGGGGGAAATATAACCGGTGGTATGCGCCCAGAGCGCGCCAGCTACCCCGGCAAAGAAACAGGCAAAGGCGAAGGACTGGATTTTCAGGCGCACCACGTTGAGTCCCATCGAAGCCGCACACTGGTCATCCTCGCGCACGGCGCGCAAGGCGTTGCCGTAGTAGGAATGTGCCAGTCGCCCGAGCACAAAAGCGGTGAGCGCGGCGGTAATCGCCACCGCGTAGTAATTGCCCATGTCGGAAGCGGCGAACAGGCCGTCGAGCGCGATGCCCGGTATCGCCGAGATACCCATCGGCCCGCGCGTGAATCCGACCCAGTTGAGCAGCGTCAGGTGAATGATCTCGCCGAGGCCCAAGGTCGCCACGGCGAAGTAAATTCCGATCAGGCGCATGGTCGGCAGCGCCAGCAGGATACCGAAACAGGCGGTGACTGCACCGGCGACCGGCAGCGTCAGGTAAAAAGGCCAGTGCAGACCGGTCGCCAGGAGCGCGGCAGTATAAGCGCCGATGCCATAGAAACCGGCGTGCCCGAGCGTCATCAGGCCGGTGGTGCCGCTGACCAGGTTGGCGCTCATGGTCAGGATGGCGAACACGCCGATGGTTGTCGTGACGCGGAACCAGTAACCACCGCCAACCACCGCGAGGATGCCCGGCAGGACAACGAAAATGGCAATAAAAATGACCAGAATGGAGAGTGATCTGCGCATGATCAGACCCTGTCCCTGCCGCCGCCAAACAGGCCGGTCGGAAAAAAGATCAAGGTCATGACCAGGAACACGTAAGCGACCAGATCGCCCCAGCCCTGCGCGAAGAAACTCGTGGTAACAGATTCGGCAACACCGAGGATAATCGCGCAGACGACCGCACCACCAATAGATGAGAGGCCACCCATGACCATGGCAACGAAAGCCTTGATGCCGGGAGCGAAGCCCATGGCCGGGAAGATGGCGCCCTGATAGAGCCCGACGACAAGACCAGCGGCAGCGCCCAGCGTCGAGCCGATGACGAAGGTGGCGATGATGGTGCGCTCGGTATTGATGCCGACGTAGGTCGCGCCCATCGGATTGTTGGCCACAGCGCGTATCGAAAGGCCGACCTGGGTGCGCTTGAGCAGCCATTGCAGACCGCCGAGCATGACGATCGACAGACCAAAGATGAGAAACTGGCCGCTAGCGAAACTGAGTGGGCCGATCTGGATCGGCGTCAGCAGCAGGTAGTCCTGCGGTATCGTCTGCATGTTCGAGCCGAATATTTTCTCGGCTAGCTCGCGCACGATGATCGAGATCGCCAGCGAGGACAGCAGGGTCGCCTCACGCATGGCCTTGGATTTGAGCGAGGCTTCGTCGCGAAAGCGGCGGAACGGCTTGAAGGCAATGCGCTCGAGTCCGAAACCGGCCAGCGCGCCGATGGCCAGCGCAACCAGGATGACGACAAACAGGGGCGGCGCGAAGATGGTGATGGACAGCCAGCCGGCGTAGGCGCCTATCATGTAGACCTCGCCATGGGCGAAGTTAACTACATTGAGCACACCGAAAATCAACGTGAAACCGATAGCCATCAACGCGTAGATGAAGCCGACCGAAAGGCCGTTCACCAGTTGCTGAACGAAAAAAATATCAAACATGGTCTTTAAACCGGCTGGCCTTGCGGCCAGCCGGTTGCTCCAGAAGAAGGATTGGTCGGATTCTTACTTCAGCAGCACGTACTTGCCGTTCTGGATCTGCAGCTTGGTCAGAATCTTGGACGGCTCGCGCGTCTTGGGATCGAATGACGTGATGCCGGTCACGCCGGGGAAGTCCTTGGTCGCGGCCAGAGCATCGCGCACCTTGGCACGGGTGGCGTTGGCGCCGCCCGCGGCGACGATGGAGTTCAAGACGATGTTGGTCGCGTCAAAAGCCTGGGCGGCGAACATCTGCGGCTTGCTGCCGTAACGGCCTTCATATTCCTTGACGAAAGCCTGCACGTGCGGCTCGGGACTTTCGACCAGGAAGGTCGTCGACAGATACACGTTGTTGGCAGCCGGACCGGCAAGGTCGAGCAGTTTCTGCTCATACAGCGACGACGTGGCATAGACCTGCTGCTTGATACCCATCTGCACCTTCTGCTGGAGGAAAGCCGAGCCATCTTCGTAGAAGGAACCGAGGTAAATCGCATCGGGATTGCTACGCGCGATCTTGGTCAGGATGGAGCGGAAGTCGCGCGTTCCCGGATTGAACATTTCGGTTTCGGTGACTTCGCCGCCGTTGGCCTTGACCGCGTCAGCAAAGTACTTCACCACTGACTGGCCCCAGTCGTTCTGGATCGCCACGATGGCGATTTTCTTGGCGCCATTGGCGTTCGCCCAGTTGGCAATCAACGGCCCTTCATAAGCCTGGGTCGTGATGTTGCGGAACTGGTATTCGCTGATCTTGACGAAGTCGGGGTGCGACGCCGTCTGCGACAGTTGCGCCAGTTTGTTCTGCGCGTAGACCGGGGCGGCAGCCATCGAAACCCCCGAGCTGAAATCGCCAATCGCGGCGACGATGCTCTGGTCGTCCGAGAATTTTTTCGCGATGTTCACGCCTTCCTTGGCGTCGCTCTTGCTGTCCTCGAACTTGAGCTGGATCGTGACACCTGGCAGCTTGCCCGACTTGTTGAAGTTCTCGATGGCCAGCGTCGCCGAGTTGCGGAATAGCACGCCGTACTGCGCATGCTCACCGCTCAGCGGCGCCTGGTAGCCGATGGCCACCGTCTTGTTCTGAGCGTAAGCGCCACAGGAAAATATCGCCAGGCACATCGTTGCTAATAGCGTTCGACATTGTTTGGTCATGATTCA
The DNA here is from genome assembly GCA_020049495.1 of Accumulibacter sp. Lineage (GTDB taxonomy): Bacteria > Pseudomonadota > Gammaproteobacteria > Burkholderiales > Rhodocyclaceae > Propionivibrio. The sequence goes on along the minus strand of JAIFKU010000082.1, from coordinate 43,504 downwards.
TTTCTCCAGAAAAAAACAGTAATAACGAAGCAAAGGTTAATCAACAATTAGTACATCAAGACACACCTGCCGACAGGGATAAATTCCACTAGCCTCAAAAAACATCTCAATAATACCAGCGGAGCCGATTCAGGCACGGCCCTGCACAAAACAACAAGATAGCACACGAGATAAGTCATCATGCTTCATCAACATCGAAACGTGCTTGTAACAAGTGCACCTCTATTGTCAGACAATTGCTTGCCATTGTTGCACGCCGGTTGTCTTTGCTGATCAAAGCAATTTATGAACCAGGTCGATGCTACCGATTTCTGAATCATCCGATTCGATCATCACCCATCCAAATTTTGTTGCCTTCCCCGGTTCGCGTCAATAAGCACAACTTTCTGCAACACACTCTCCTGAAGCGTTCGTTACACGCCAGCAATCGGTAACCGGATTGATCCATTGGCCAACAAGTTGAGTGAAACAGGAAAGACATCCAGAAAACTCCAATCATTTGTTGTTCGCAGAACATTTTTCACCCTTCAGCACTTTACATGCCAATTTCTCACATTTCCGGAAAATTTTCCCAAATCAGGAATTTTGTTGATTCCCACAACTAAACTTTTTACAAGAACAGCAACAATCATCATTCGCTGGGAAAAAACCAAATTCGCACCTCTGCAAGCATGCACCAGAGGCAACCCCCGTCTCAACCAGCGACAATTTTAAAGCCATGTCCAGGCTCAACAAGATGTAAAATTCCGACTCTGCCTTGTTCAAGACCTTACGGCACGAGCGACAAAGCGTCTTCATGGCACATTACATGCTTGAGTGCATCACAGCATACGAGCGAGACTGCAATCAGACTGTGGATATTGTTTTGCAGTTAGCATTTTCAAACCACAACCACTTATAAACCGAACGTATCGACAGATACAGCGGGAAACGAGGAGAACCAAATGAGCATTTGCCATAACAATCAACCCAAAAACACCGATGACGAAGTTATCAATAAATTGCGGAAAGGTATTAATCATCGAGCCATGTGGATGGCGCTGATCCTGAAAGAAATGAAGGAAAGAGGACTTGACTGGGAAGAAATCGGACATTCCGCGATTTTCGCAACCGGTTGCATGCACGGGGAAGGCATCAAGGAACAATTGGCTTCCGTGGACAGCCTGGTCGAGTTTGGCAAGACCTTCCTGAATGAAGACGTGATCAAAATCTTCGAGATGGACATCAAGAAACTCGACGAGAACGAGCTCACTGTCGAGTTTGGTTACTGCCCGCTCGTAACGGCCTGGACACAAGCCGGAATTGAAGGCGAGATGCTCAACAAACTGTGTGACATCGCAATGTCCGGTGATCGTGGTATCGGTAGTCGATTCGAGAATCTAGAATTTCACCTGGGCAAAACCATCGCCCAGGGAAATCGTGTATGCGAAGTCGCATTCGTGCGGAAAAACAAGTAGTCGTCATCCTTGCATCTTTGGCAGCACTCGCCTGATAACCGCCTGAGTGATGTCAATGCTGACCAGTCCGGGTTTGTATTCGGGCTGGTCCCTCCGCAATCCTTAATGGCGCGCATCACTTCTGGCAAGGCTGCCCCAGCCGATGCTGAAGTATTTATCGAAGCAGACTCGAAATGCCCGCCTCTACGTAGTATCCACAGAAGGATGTTTGAAATTGGATTTCCAGCGCAGACTTTGGCCCGAATTTATTCAAGCAATCAAACACGAAGTTGTTCCGGCACTCGGTTGCACTGAACCCATTTCTCTGGCACTGGCTTCGGCAATTGCTACCCGACACCTTGGCTCGGTACCGGAACGGATTGAAGCCAGAGTTTCAGCCAATCTGATGAAAAACGGCATGGGAGTGACGGTCCCGGGAACCGGCATGGTCGGTCTTCCGATTGCCGCCGCTGTTGGCGCTCTTGGTGGCGACCCGGATGGAGGACTGGAAGTTCTGAGGCTCCTGACCAGCGGAATTGTCGAAGCCGGAAAACAGATGCTGATCGACAAAAAGGTGGTTGTTGGAATTGCCGACGTCAGTTCTGTGCTGTATGCAGAATCCCGCGTCTCGAATGGCAAAGACTGGGTGCGTGTATGCATTGCAGATGCCCACACGAATGTGATACTGATCGAAAAGAACGGCGAAACGCTGTTTTCAGCAACGTCAACCAGCATGGAGACCAATCCCTATTCGCTGGAAGGCGCAACCGTACGCGGCGTCTATGATTTTGCAACCACGGCACCGTTTGCCGACATTGCTTTCATTCTGGAATCCGCCAAACTCAACTCAAGGCTTTCGCAGGAGGGCATGGGCGGTAATTACGGACTGCATATCGGAGCAACCTTGAAACGCCAGGTTGAGCGCGGCCTGCTTTCCGACGACCTGCAGACCAGAATATTGATCCTGTCCTCGGCCGCTTCCGACGCGCGCATGGGCGGTGCTTCACTGCCGGCGATGAGTAATTCCGGATCAGGCAATCAGGGAATTGCAGCCACCCTCCCCGTCGTCGCCATTGCCGAGCATGTCAAGGCCGACGAGGAAACCCTGGCACGCGCCCTGATGCTTTCCCACCTGATGGCGATTTACATACATAGCAAGCTTCCGAAACTTTCCGCACTCTGCGCCGTCACTACCGCTGCCATGGGGGCAGCAGCCGGCATGGCCTGGCTGCTGCGTGGCGGTTACGAGGCGGTGAGTATGGCCATCTGCAGCATGATCGGCGATGTAGCCGGAATGATCTGCGACGGTGCCTCCAACAGTTGCGCAATGAAGGTATCGACGTCTGCGACAGCCGCCTACAAGTCTGTTCTGATGGCGCTGGATAATTCACGCGTCACCGGCAACGAAGGCATCGTCGAAGAGTGTGTTGATGCCTCCATCGCCAATCTTTGCGCCCTGGCCAGTGAAAGCATGGTGCATACGGATCGCCAGATTCTCGAAATCATGGTCAACAAGAAATGCTGACTTCAAAACGCCGAGAAAAATACCTGGAAGGCTAATCTGCTGTTTCTTGATTTTGTGCCAGATCGAGAACGTCGGTGAATCCGAAAGAACGCAGATCCCGGATTCGCATCGGGTAAAGTATGCCTTCAAGATGGTCGCATTCATGCTGCACAACCCGGGCATGAAAGCCTTCAACAGAGCGGTCGATCGGGTTTCCGAAAAGGTCGAAACCGGTGTAGCGAAGCGTTCTCCAGCGCGGAACCAGGCCACGCAGGCCGGGCACCGACAGGCAGCCTTCCCATCCCTCTTCGACTTCATCTGTTAGCGGCGTCAGCACGGGGTTGATCAGTACCGTATAGGGAACACTTTCGGCCTCCGGATAACGCGGATTATTCTCAAAACCAAAGATAACCACGCGCAAACCAACGCCAATCTGCGGCGCCGCAAGTCCGGCGCCATCGAGATGGTGCATGGTCTCTTCCATATCGGCAATGAGGATGTGAAGATCCGGTGTCGCGAAAACGGCTACCGGTCGCGCCTTTTGCCACAGGCGCGGATCACCCATTTTAAGAACAGTTCGGATCGCCACGGTCAATCATTCTCTCGATAATAGTACGCACATGCCCCATCGATTCGTGCAGAACCCCCTGAATCGTTTCGAAGCTGATGCCGTCGCGGCTGTCTGCACGACCAGCCGCGTAATTGGCGACCACGCTGATGGCCGCATAAGGGACACCCATTTCGCGTGCCAGCGCCGCTTCAGGCATACCCGTCATGCCCACTACATCGGCACCGTCACGCTCAAGGCGGTTGATTTCGGCCGCAGTTTCAAGACGCGGCCCCTGCGTTGCGGCGTAAACAGCGGAACTGCTCACGGCAATACCGACCTCTCCCGCAGCGGCGATCAGTTGCGCCCGCAGCAAACGATCATAGGGCTCGGTGAAATCGATATGCGTGACCTTGCACTCCTGTCCTTCGTGGTAGGTGGACTTTCGCCCCCAGGTATAGTCGATGATCTGATGCGGAATAACCACATCGCCGGGTTTGAGATCAGACCGGATACTGCCGACCGAAGCCACCGAAATGATGCCCAGCGCGCCGCGCTTGCACAGTGCCCAGATATTCGCCCGGTAATTGACTTCATGCGGGGGAATCGTGTGGCCATAACCGTGACGCGCCAGAAACGCGACCGGACGGCCACAGATCTGGCCGAAGATTACCGCCCCCGAGGGTTCGCCGTAGGGCGTACGCAAAACCTCGCGATGTGACACATCAAGGTTGGCCAGTTGCGTCAGGCCGCTTCCACCAATAACAGCCAGCATCTCAATTTTCCTTCATGGCATAGATTGCCGGGAGATTCCGCCAGGCACCACGAACGTCCATGCCATAGCCGAAGACAAAGCGGTCCGGAACAGTCAGTGCGACGAAATCGGCCTTGATCGGCTTTTTCTTGCCATTTTGCTTGTCGGTCGCGACAGCGGCATAACAGGCCTTGGCCCCCAGTTCCATCATGCGTTCGACAATGGCCGCCAGCGTCAGTCCTTCGTCAAGAATATCATCAAGGACGAGAACGGTACGCCCCTTGACCGGAGTCCACGGAGCAGACCGCCATGACAATGCGCCTCCGGCGGTATCCTGGCCATAGCGCGTAACGTGCAGGTAGTCGAACTCGAGCGGGAAATGCAGTTGCGTCATCAGTTGTCCGGCAAAAGGCACGCCGCCACTCATGACGCACAGCAGCAAGGGAAAGGTGTCGCCCAGCTTTTCAGTCACTTCGGCCGCGACACGGTTAACGGCCTGCACGACGGTCTCTGCCGAATGAATGATCTCTGCCGAAGCGAGAATATCCATGACGTGTTGAGTGTCGGTCATGCTCATTCAAGATTGGCCAGATAGTTTGTGAACGCGGCTCCCACTTCCGGATGGCGCCGACCGAAATCAACGGTCGCCTGCAGATAGCCCAGTTTGGAACCGCAATCGAAGCGTGTTCCTGAATAGCGATAAGCCAGCACCTGCTCTTCGATCAGCAGCGAAGCAATTCCGTCGGTGAGTTGAATCTCGCCGCCGGACCCCGGTGTAACGCTTTCCAGATGATGAAAGATGCGCGGGGTCAGAATGTAACGGCCAACCACGGCCAGGGTCGACGGCGCGTCGTCGGGTTTCGGCTTCTCGACAATACCTTCGATGCGTTCGACACGCTCAGCCACAAAACTCGACTTGACGATGCCATAACTCCCGGTATCGCTGCGCGGCACGTCGAGCACCCCCAGCACTGAGCACCGGTAATAGTCGTAAATATCGGTCATCTGTTTCATGACGGGCGGTTCGCCGTCGAGCAGATCGTCGGCCAGAATGACGGCAAAGGGCTCGTCGCCGATCACCGGCTTGGCGCAGAGTACGGCGTGGCCGAGTCCAAGGGCTTCCGCCTGGCGAATGTAGATGCAGTTGATATTCCTTGGCAGCAGGTTCTGCACGAACTCGAGCATTTCGGTCTTGTTCTTCAGAGCCAGCTCGTTTTCGAGTTCGTAGGCCTTGTCAAAATGATCTTCGATGGCCCGCTTGGTACGCCCCGTGACGAAAATCATTTCGCTGATGCCAGCCGCGACGGCTTCTTCCACCGCGTACTGGATCAGGGGCTTGTCGACGATCGGCATCATCTCTTTCGGACTGGCCTTGGTGGCTGGCAGAAATCGCGTACCGAGACCGGCGACGGGGAAAACGGCTTTAGTAACTCTTTTCATTGAAACGGCTCCCTTGTTATTGCCTTATCAAAGCTTGCAATTGTGCCTCATCGATTACCGCCACGCCCAACTCATGGGCCTTATCCAGTTTGGAACCGGCTTCCGCGCCGGCAACCACAAAATCGGTCTTCCTTGAAACGGATCCGCTGACTTTTCCGCCGGCTGCCTCGATCAACGCCTTGACCTCTTCCCGCGACAACGATGGCAAAGTTCCGGTCAGGACAAATACCTTGCCGGCAATGGCGCTATCGGCGAGCGGTACAGCCTCGCTTTCGCTCCAGACAATTCCCGCCGTTCTCAACTGTTCGACGACTTCGAGATTATGCGGCTCAGTGCAGAACTGACGCAAACATTGCGCCACCACCGGGCCGACATCGCTCACCTGCATCAGTTGTTCCTGATCAGCTTCCAGAACTCGATCAAGGCTGCCAAAGTGGCGGGCCAGATCCTTGGCTGTGGTTTCACCGACATTACGAATACCCAGCGCGTGAATGAAGCGCGCCAGCGTCGTTTGCTTGCTTTTCTCGATGGCTGCCAGCAGATTTCTGGCTGATTTTTCGGCCATCCGGTCAAGATTGATCAGCCCCATCAACCCCATTTTGTAGAGGTCAGCCGGAGTGCGGACGATCTCGCTATCGACCAGTTGCTCAACGAGCTTGTCACCCAAGCCTTCAATGTCCATGGCCCGGCGCGAGGCAAAGTGGATCAGCGCCTGCTTGCGCTGTGCCGGACAGTACAGGCCGCCGCTGCAGCGTGCCACCGCTTCGTCCTCGGCCCGGAGCACGTGCGATCCGCAAACCGGGCAAGTCTTTGGCATGATGAACTCGGGAGCCAGAATCGGACGCTTGTCATCCAGCACGCGCACGACTTCCGGAATGACATCACCGGCACGCCGCACGATGACGGTATCGCCAATGCGAACATCCTTGCGTCGAATTTCATCCTCGTTGTGCAGCGTGGCATTGGTTACCGTCACGCCGCCGACGAATACTGGCGCCAGACGCGCCACCGGCGTCAGCGCGCCGGTACGACCGACCTGGACATCAATACCCAGAACCTCGGTGGTCGCTTCCTCTGCGGGATATTTATGCGCCACGGCCCAGCGTGGTTCGCGCGACACGAAGCCCAGTCGATGTTGTAGTGCCAGGGCGTTGACCTTGTAGACCACACCGTCGATATCGAAGGGCAAACCGGGTCGCCTTTCGCCCATGCGTCGGTGAAAGTCCGCCAGAGCCTGCGGCCCATACACGACGGCACGCTCAGGACAAACAGGCAGACCGAAAGAGTCCAGCGCGTCGAGAATAGCGCTGTGCGTTATCGGCATCTGCCAGCCCTGCACTTCACCGAGTCCATAAGCAAAGAAGGACAGTGGCCGGCTTGCGGCGATCCGCGAATCGAGCTGCCGGATACTGCCGGCGGCACCGTTACGCGGATTAACCAGTGTTTTTTCTCCAGCGGCCAGTGCCTTCACGTTGAAGCGTTCGAAATCGGTGCGCTTCATGTAAATTTCACCACGTACCTCAAGCACTGCGGGGACTGCCAACGTGTTCAGGCGGAGCGGAATCTGCCTGACAGTACGGACGTTCTCGGTGACATCTTCTCCTGTCTCGCCGTCGCCGCGCGTTGCCGCGCGTACCAGAACGCCATCCGCGTAGCGCAGGTTAATGGCCAGACCGTCAAATTTGAGCTCGGCTGCGTATTCGACCGGCGGGTCGTTTTCATCAAGCTTTAACTCGCGACGAACGCGCGCATCGAAGGCAAAGGCACCACTGGCTTCTATATCGGTTTCTGTGCGGATCGACAGCATCGGAACGGCATGGCGTACTGGCAGGAACATCTCGAGGGCCTTGCCACCGACCCGTTGTGTCGGCGAATCGGTCGTAGTCAGTTCGGGGTAAGCCGTTTCAAGATCCTGCAATTCGCGAAACAGACGGTCATACTCCGCATCCGCAATCAACGGCGCATCGAGGACGTAATACTGATGATTGTGCTTCTCGATCTCGGCCCGTAACTCAAGGGCGCGTTGGTTGACCCTCATCTCAGGAGAACAGACGACGCGTCAGCGGACTGCCGGCGGGAAGGCCTTGTGCCGCCATCATCGACTGATACTGGCCGACCTGACGCCGGATCGGTTCCAGAGCACCTTCGGAAAGCGGACGGCGGTTGTCATCGACCAGCGCGCCGCGCAGGACATCGGCAAACCGTCTGGCCAGATCAACCATCTGGTTGAACACGCGCTCGCCGTGAGCAACACGCGGCACGTCGAGCAGAAAAGTGATGCCATGCGTACTCATCGTCTTCATCGATTCTGCCGAGAAGCCCGAGGCTTCCTGATTAAGCAGCACATAAAGCACATTGCCGTCATCGTCGCAGCGCACAAAACGCCCATTGCCATCGATCACCATGCCGGCCGCCTCGGCCAGCGCACGCAGCTTGGTTCCGGGGAAAACCTGTCCCTGACTGATCACATTGATGCCGATCTGAATGTCGACGCGGGCACAGAATTCATCGAGTTTTACCGCCGCATCGAGCGCTGGCTGGCGGGGCGGCATGTCGGCCATGGCCATCAGTTCGTCGGCCATATCCTGCATGGCCAGATGAAAAGCCGACAGTTCGCCGTCGGCCACCGGGCCCTGGCGATCGACGAGTTGCAAGCCGACCCGGATACGGCGGTATTCGCTCTCGCCGTCATCAATGATGGGTTCCCATTCGCGTGCAGACTCGTTGTAACCGATCCAATGAACAGGCTTGCGGATACGCGCCAGCGCATCGCGCTGCGCTTCGAGAATCTGATAGGCCGGCGCCGGCTCAACGGCTTCAAGGGCGACCACAAAATCGATCACCGGAGACAGCAGATGAAACGGCTCGGCAGCATCCTTCATGTCTTTTGCCTCATCCGGGATACGTGCCGGAAGAGCGTCGACAACAGGGTCGGACAAGGACACAGGCTTTGCCTCCGCTCCTGAAGTGCCGGGCTCGACACTAAATCCCCGGGGTTCGGGATCATGGCGGAAAACAGGCTCGATACGCTCATTGACAGGCACCGGCATGAGCGGCTTGTCAATTGGCGCCGGCGGAGAAACATCTGCCGGAGAAAATTCCAGCCCAGGCTCTGGATCAAGCTGCGGCTCAGGTTCGGGATAAGCAACGCCGGCCGCCGGCCCGTCAAGCAGAACGTCGGTGTGGCGTACGTTCAGAACCTGCTGGGCAAGCTTGCGGTGCTTGTACTCCTGCCAGGTGTTATAGACCACCACGCCGACAACGGCGACGGCACCCAAACCAATCAAGCCAAATTGCAGTTCGGTCATGTTCAGTCCTAAACGATCTGCTCGCGCATGCGCAGCGCTTCATCCATATCCACTTCAACAATACGCGAAACGCCGGATTCCTGCATCGTCACGCCGACCAGTTGCTGTGCCATTTCCATGGCGATCTTGTTGTGACTGATGAACAGGAACTGGGTATTGGCCGACATGCGCCGCACCATTGCGCAAAACCGTTCGGTATTGGTATCGTCAAGTGGCGCATCCACTTCGTCAAGCAGGCAGAACGGTGCCGGATTGAGCTGGAACATGGCAAACACCAGGGCAATCGCGGTCAATGCCTTTTCGCCACCGGAAAGCAGATGAATCGTCGAGTTTTTCTTGCCTGGCGGCTGCGCCATGACCTGCAGGCCGGCATCGAGAATTTCCTCGCCCGTCATGATCAGCCCGGCCTCACCACCGCCGAAGAGAACCGGGAACAACTCGCCAAAGCTTTTGTTGACCGCATCATAGGTCGTCTGCAGCAGATCGCGCGTTTCACGGTCGATGCGGCGGATGGCATTCTCCAGGGTTTCCATGGCCTGCGTCAGGTCTTCCGACTGGGCATCGAGGAAACCTTTGCGCTCGCGCGCCGATTCAAGCTCTTCGAGCGCCGCCAGATTGACCGCTCCGAGTGCTTCGATCGAACGTTGCAAGGCGGCAATCGCGTTCTGCAGCGGCCCGGATCGGGCACCCGCCAGCTCGCTGAGCAGACTCTGTTCATCCGCCTGTACTTCAAGCAACTGGTTAGCCAACTGGTCGTAATTGAGACTGGCCGCCTGTTCCTTCAGCCTGAGGTCACCGATCCGGTCGCGCAGGGGGCCAAGGCTCTGCTCGATTTTCATGCGCTGCTCTTCCAGTGCGCGCAAACCGGCCGTTGCCGTTTCCAGCGCATCGCGCGCAGAAGCCAGACCCTGTTCGCGGGCAACACGATGATCGAGCGCGGCCTGCAGTTGTGGCTCAAGATCCTCGGCCTGCATGGCCTCGGCGGATTCCGTGCAGCGCGCCAGCTCATCGACGATGCGCTCGATCTGCTTGCACGCCAGTTCGCGGTTGCTGGTGATTTCCCCGATCTTGTTACGGCATTCGCGTTGCGAAAACTGGGCTTCGCGCAGTTCGCGCTCAACACCATTGACCTGCTCGCGCTCATCGCGCAACGCCCGTTCAGCCTGCTCGAAACGCGCCCTGGCGGCATCCATCACCCGTTGCAACTGACGCAGTTGTTCGCGGTGCTCCTCGATTGCCTCGTCGGCGATATACAGGCGTTCGTTTTCGCCCTCTTCCTCAGCGGCCATTTCGGCCAGACTGGCGTCGATCTGGGCCTGCCGTTCACGGAAGCGATCCAGCGCCTGCGCCAGCTTCAGGGTTTCTACCTGAATGGCGTGCGCCTGTTCCTGCAGATTGTCGAGATGCTTGCGTGACTCCTGCAAGGCGTTCCGGGCATCCTCCATACGCGATTCGATTTCAACCAGTCGCTCCTGTTCCTGCTCGACTCTATCCTCGCGTTGCGCGATCAGTCCGCCAAGTTCCTCGATTTCGCGCTGCCGTTCGAGCAGGCCATGTTCTGCGGCGTCCGGAGCAAACAGCGTGACGCTCTGCCGGCTGACCACATCACCGCCCGGCGTCACACAGCAGGAAGCGCCGGACAGGCTGTCGCGGCGCGCCAGGGCTGACGCCAGATCGGGGGCGGTAAATACCTCACTGAGCCAGTCGACAAGAATGGCTGTGTGCCTTGGATCGTCGCAACGAATGCGCGCCAGAAGACGATCTGCGCCAAAATCTGCTGTGGCGCCATTGACCGGCAAGAGCAGGGTCAGTTTGCTGCCTGGACGGTCCTTGCTCCACGCCGGATCGGCTTCCTCGGTCGTCAGCGCACTGATCCGTTCGCGCAGGACAGCTTCAACGGCATCTTCCCATCCGGCTTCGACATGCAGCGACTTCCACAGTGGCGTGTGCTTGTCCAGATGGTGCCGGTGCAACCAGTCGACCAGCTTGCCGTCGCCTTGGACACGCTTCTGCAACTGCTCCAGCGCAGCACGCCGGGCGTGCGCTTCGGCGCGTTCCTTCTGCACATGCTGAACTTCGGCCAGCACTTCGCGGCGCTGCTGTTCAAACCCGGGCAGCGCCTGCTGCTGTCTGACCAGCGCTTCCTGAGACTCGGCGATACGTTCGCGCAACTCGGTCAGGGTTTCCTGCTTGAATTCAAATTCAGCATGGTCGGGCACCGGCAGGGCTTCGCGCTCCTGCTCCAGACGTTCACGACGGCCGGCGATAATCTGCAGCGAACGCTGGGCATGACCCCGATTGGCCTGCTCGACCTGCAGGCGCTGCTCGACCTGGGCCATTCCGGCGCGTTCCCGATTGACATCTTCCTGGGCGTTGGCATGGGCTTCCTCGGCCAGCGGCAGGCGCTCCTGTTGCGCGGCCAGACGCAGTTCACCCAGTTCAACACGTTCATCAGCGAGTGTCGACAATTCCAGCCAGCGGACATGCTCGGCATCGAGTTTGCCAACCTGCTCCTGCCAGTGCACCTGGTCATCGCCCAGTTGCAGCAGACGGGATTCATATTCCTGCTGCGAATCGCGACGATGATGGATCTCGGCTTCAAGCCGCGCCACCTCGGCACTGGCCTTGTAATTTTCAGCCTGCGCGGCCTGCACGCCATCACTGGCGGCAAAATGGGCCTCACGGGCTTGTTCAAGCCGTGCTTCCGTTTCACGCAGGGCGGCGTTCTGCGCTTCAAGCTCGATCACCCCCCGTTCGACGTCACGCGCCACGCGTTCGCGTTCTACCTGTGCGTCGTTGCGGCGCAGCAACCACAGCAGTTGCTGCTTGCGCGTCAGTTCATCACTGAAATCACGGTACTGCCTGGCCACTGCCGCCTGGCCCTCCAGGCGTTCCATCTGCGCACCGAGTTCCAGTCGGATATCCTCAACGCGGGACAGATTGTCGCGTGTATCAGAAATCCGGCTCTCGGTTTCCTTGCGCCGCTCCTTGTACTTGGTGACTCCGGCTGCTTCTTCGAGGAAAACCCGTAACTCATCGGGCCTGGCCTCGATGATGCGTGAAATCGTCCCCTGCCCGATGATGGCGTAGGCACGGGGCCCGAGGCCGGTACCCAGAAACAGGTCGGTAATGTCCTTGCGCCGGACGTGCAGATTGTTAATGTAATACTCGGACTGCCCGTTGCGGGTCAGCAGGCGTTTGACCGACAGCTCGGCGTACTGCGACCACTGGCCGGCAATGCGCCCGAGCGAGTTGTCAAAAACCAGTTCGACGGCCGCCCGCGACACCGGCTTGCGCCCGCCGGAACCGTTGAAAATGACATCCTGCATCGACTCGCCGCGTAGTTCCGAGGCTTTTGATTCCCCGAGAACCCAGCGTACGGCATCAATCACGTTGGATTTACCGCAGCCATTGGGACCGACCACCCCAACCAGTTGCCCCGGCAGGGAAATCGTTGTCGGATCGACAAAGGACTTGAAACCGGCGAGTTTAAGTTTTGTCAGGCGCATGAAATGGAACGCAGCCTGGGCGGCTGCGCGGATAAAGGTTCCTAAGTGTAGCGGTTAGCAGCGTATGACGAAGCACTGGCACTGCACGAGTAGCATTCGGCGCCTATAATAGCATTTTGCCAGCCTGATTCGTTCGAACCTCGCGCTAACCCGGACCAGAAATGACCACAAAACCCGCCAAAACCCTGGAAACCTTTCCCAATCCCGCAGCACAGCGCGATTTCCATATTCACATGGAGATTCCGGAATTCACCTGCCTGTGCCCGAAAACCGGGCAGCCGGATTTCGCCACGCTGATTCTCGACTACGTTCCGGAAAAAACCTGTGTCGAACTAAAAAGCCTCAAGCTGTATATCTGGTCTTTTCGCGATCAGGGCTGTTTCCATGAGGAGGTGACCAACCGTATCCTCGACGATCTGGTCAAAGCTACCCGGCCGCGTTTCATGCGCCTGACCGCCAAATTCTTCGTGCGTGGCGGAATCTTTACCAATGTGGTCGCCGAACACCGCCAGAAAGGCTGGAAACCGGCTCCTCCGGTTGAACTTGCCGATTTTGCCACCCAGTCCACTACACGAGGCTGAAACCATGAGCACAGAAAACTCCCTGCCGGCACAATTCGACGACGACCAGCTTGACCGACTGGAAAACCTGCTCGACGACCCGACGCTGGAAGATGCCATGCGTCTCGACGAAATCCAGGGCTATCTTTGTGCGGCCCTCGCCGGCCCGCGGCCCATCCCTGAAGAAGACTGGCTGATCGACGTTCTGGGCAGTGAAGAAACGCTGGAAAGCGAAACGGGTCGCGAAGCCGCCGACCTGCTGCGCCGTTTCGCAGGCGCACTGCATAGCGGACTGGCTGCGGGCGAAGCCCCCATCTTCCTGCTCTACCCCAAAGGTGACGATGATAGCGGCCCGAGCGACTACGCCCCCTGGTGCCGGGCCTATCTGGCTGGCGTCGACGCGGCGGAAGACGACTGGTTCGAGTTCCTCGGGGAAGACGAGGACGATGAAGACGAAGAGCTTGGCGAAGAGATCAGCTACCTCGACGAACGCCTGTTCCCGCTGATGGTGCTTACCGGCGAAGCTGAAGCAGCCGCCCGCGAACATGGTGAGGAATGGCCGCAGGGTGAAGATCGCGACGAACTGGAAAACGACTGCGAAGAAGACCTGCCGCAGGCGTTAGTCGACATCTACCTTTTCTGGGCCGCCAAGCGCGGCATCCGGACCCTGCGCAGGGACGAACCCAAGATCGGACGCAACGACCCGTGCCCCTGCGGTAGCGGCAAGAAGTTCAAACAGTGTTGCGGAGCAAGTTAACGGCTGTTCAGATAAAGCTGGAGTCGTCTGCACCACGCCGACCCAATCAGGCGGTCAGAGTCGTCGAAAAACAGTTTGATTTCATCAATGCCTGATACTGAGTATCAGGGTGACTAGGCATGTGATGTGCCTGACAGATGGTTGCTAAAGTGCAGGCCACCACATTACCCTGCTCAGATCGGTCTTCTGCCGCTGATGACTCTGAGCAGGACGACCACAACGGCAATCACCAGCAGAACGTGGATGAAACCGCCCAGGGTCTATGGACGCATGGACAGCAAAAGCACCAGAGGCATGTCCGCGATCTTGAATGATTCCCCGCAACAAAGGCCGATCACATGGGCAGCCTGGTGAAAAATTTCCCGGTTGTTTGCGTCGGTGGTTCGGCCGGCGGTCTCGACGCCTATATCCGGCTCTTGCAGAACCTCCCGCCTGACATGGGAGTGGCGATCGTCATCGTCAATCACATCAGAAGCATGCCGACCCAACTCCATGAAATCCTTCCGCACTACACCAGCATGCCGGTTGAACTCGTCACCGAAAATCTGTCAATTGAAGCGGATCATGTATTCATCATCCCTGAAAACCGGGATTTGCACGTCGATAATGGACAGTTCCACCTGAAGCCCATATCCAAGCCGCGGGGCTGGCCCGATGTCATCACGGTTTTTCTCCGCTCACTGACCCGTTACTGGGACGGCAAGCTGATCGCTGTCATTGTCTCGGGTTATGATGGCGATGGCGCCGCCGCACTATGCGGCATCAAGGAAGAAGGCGGTATTACCATCGCGCAGAAACCGAGTACGGCCAGGCAGCCCGACATGCCGGAGAGCGCAATTGCCAGTGGCTGCATCGATTTTGTCCTGTCGCCGGAAGATATCGCCCTGGAGATTGTGCGCATTGCCCACCGGGAGGCCTGAACGATCAGGTTCTGCGCGGGACTGCGCACTATCAATGTCGATCAGGAGGTTTCGCGTGGCTTGTGCAGTCTCACACTCTGTTGTGGGGGCCTGTAATAATTCATTTCCGTCATTCCGGCGAAAGCCGGAATCCAGAAAAACCAACGAACTGGACACCGGCACCCCAAGGGTACTTCCTTCGGGGCGCTTTCGCCGGTGTGACAAATTATTAGAGGTTCCCTTGTGTCTTTCAATCATCTCCCGACTCATCCTTACCCTGTTGTTATTGGTTTTTCTATCGGGTTCGCGTGCGCAGGCACAAACTTACAGCGAAGCCCCGCGTGTAGCGGCCGTACTGGCGCAGGGATTGGCGGCTGAACTCGGTATCGGTATCCGGGTGAACCCCGGTCTGGCCATCGAACTCTATTGTGACGCCGGGACCATGGGCAGTTCGGAGGGCTTCTTCCGCATCGGTCGCCTGCTGTCCACTGGCTCACCCAGGCTGCGCAACCCGCGCCTGGCGAATGCCTATCTGGCCCTCGCGGCCCGTCTGGGTCACCGGCAGGCGAGCATGCTGCACAACCCGCTGGTCGAGAATGCCAGGATTGATGAGGTGTGCAATAAACTCTATGCACAATTCGGAGAGCCGGAGTTTGACCTTGAGGGCTATATTGCCGGACTGACGCCCGCCAAACGAAATCTTGCCGCACTGATCCGCAAGAAAGCGCCGCAGTACGGTGTCGACGTGCGCATGGCGCTGGCCATTGCTCTTGCCGAATCGAACCTCGATGCCAGCGCCGTTTCGCCCAAAAACGCCCAGGGCGTGATGCAGCTCATTCCGGATACGCAGGAACGCTTTGGCGTCCTGAAACCGTTCGATCCGGAACAGAACATCAAAGGCGGGCTGGCCTACCTGAAGTGGTTGCAGAACCGTTTCAGCGGAAACCTGAAGCTGGTCGCCGCAGCCTACAATGCCGGCGAGGGTAACGTAGACCGCTATGGCGGCGTGCCGCCCTTCCCCGAAACGCAGCAGTACGTGCGCCGGGTGCTCAATTTCTCCGGGATGGTTCAGTTGTCCCCGGATTGAGCGTGGTCACAATAACGAGCCCGCTGCTCATGGAACGCCTCAATGCGCCGGCTCACTGTTGTCGCTCTCGCTTCCTGCGCGGGCCGCTGCGGCTTTTGCATATTTGAAGGCCACGTCCATCGTTTCCAGAAACTCATTGACCATGATCGGCTTGGTGAGATAACGGAAGAATCCGGCCTCCAGCCCCTTCTGGATATCGTGCGGCATGGCATTGGCACTCAGGGCAACCACCGGGATGTGCGCGGTTTCGGGGTCTTTGGCCAGGATTTTCATGGCTTCGAGACCGCTGATGCCCGGCAGGTTGATATCCATCAGGATCACGTCCGGCCGCGATGAGCGTGCCAGCTTGATGCCGTCAATACTATTCTGCGCGCTGAGAAAGCGGATATCCGGCCAGCGGGCGATGATATCTTCGACCAACAACAGATTGGCCGGGTTGTCCTCGACATAAAGCAGGGTGTGCAACGGTACACCAGTTTGACCTCGCGCAGCGGACGCAGCGGACGCAGTTTGAACTTCAGCCGTCAGGTTCAGCTCGATCCAGAACACACTGCCTGTTCCAACCGTGCTGTCCACGCCGATGACGCCGCCCATCAATTCGATCAGCCGCTTGCTCACCACCAGGCCGATGCCGGTGCCTTCCTCGGTGCCGGCATTCTGTCCGAGACGGTTGAACGGCTGGAACAACTGCGCAATACGTTCCGGATCCAGCCCGGCGCCCGTATCCCGGACGCTGATCCGCAGCGTATCCGCATGCTGCGCTGTGCACTCCACGACAACCGAGCCGCCCACACGGTTGTATTTGATCGCGTTGGACAGCAGGTTGATCAGCACCTGCTTCACGCGCATCCGGTCGGCCTTGATGAAGCAGGGGTTTTCAAATTGCGGGAAAACCACCTGGATAGCATGCTGTTGCGCCTGCGCTTCGATCATCGTCTGACATTCAAGCAGGACTTCAGGCAGCGATACCGGTTCTATCGACAGCGACAGCTTGCCGGATTCGATCAGCGCCAGATCGAGAATTTCGTTGATCAGCTCCAGCAGGTACCACCCGGCCTTGAGAATCTGCTCGATGCTGCGCTGCTGCGAGGGTGTCGGCGGCGTGGAACCGGATTCGATGAGCTGGGCAAAACCGAGGATCGCGCTGAGCGGCGTGCGCAGTTCATGGCTCATGCTGGAAAGGAAATCCGATTTCGCGCGGTTGGCTTTATCAGCCACCTGGCGGGCATTCTCAAGCTCGCTGTTTTTAACCTGCAGCAACTGATCGAAATACGCGCGCTCGGCTTCAACCCGCTTGCGCTCGGAAATGTCGTTCATCACGATGCACAGCAGCGGTTCGCCATCAGCCTCGTGCGCGACGGTGGCCGCCAGTTGTGCCCAGAAGAACGTGCCGTCGCTTTTGAGCAACTGCAGATCGCACCACTGCGGTTCACCGCTCTCAAGGAGCTGTTTGCGGAAGCGGTAGTAAATGTCCTGATCTTCCCTGAAGATGAAACGGGAGATCGGCTGCCTGACCAGTTCGCCGCGCGCCACGCCGAGCAGAGCGGCGGCGTTCAGGTTGGCCTGCAGGACCAGGCCCGATTCGTTGATGCTGCAATAGCCCACCGGCGCCAGATCGTAGAGATCGAAATAACGTGCCCGCGAGACATCCAGCTCCACCTGCGCCTGGCGCAGTTCCTCGTTCTGCATCTCCAGCTCGATCTGATGCACGCGCAACTCGTGCACCATCTGCCGCATGGCTTCGGGCGAAAACGTCTCCAGACTTTCCGCCGATTGCGCCGCATCTGCACGGGCGATCTCCTCGGCCTCTCGGCGTAGACCCTGACCGGCGCCGTTATCTGCGCTTTGCCAATCCTTGGCGCTCATTTTGTCCCTCCGACGATGGCCCGTTCAGTCGTGGCAATGGCATACATCTGCCCGGCCGCATTGAGCAACGCAGTGGCGGTCATCCACACCTCGATGACAGCTCCATCCCTGGTCATTCGTTGTGTACGGTACGGTTCCAGTATTACTGCTTCATTAAGCTGATGTACTTTAGCCAGCGCTTCTTCCTGCTGCCCTTTGGGAATCCGGTCGCGCACATTCATCAGCAGCGCCTCGGCTTCGCTCCAGCCGTACATGCGCACCGCGCTCGGATTCCAGGCCAGGATACGGCCCTCCAGGTCCTGCACGGCAATGGCATCGTGCGCATCGCGCACGACCACAGCCAGACGCAGCAGTTCATTGGCCTTGTGCAGCGCTTCCCGGGTGTGCACCGTCTCGGTGATGTCCACAAAAGAAATCACCGCGCCCTCGATGACGTTGTCGAGCGTACGATACGGCTGGATGCGCATGGTGTACCACTTGCCCTCCCGGGTCTGCACGTCGACCTGCTGGTGCATCAGTGTATCCAGCACTGCCTGCGTATCCGCCACCAGACGGTCGTAGTCGACCAGGTTGGAAGCGATGTGCGCCACCGGTCGCCCGATATCGCTCAGAATCAGGTTGATGATGCTGCTGGCAGCCGGGGTGAAGCGCAGGATGCGCAACTGATGATCGACAAACACGGTGCCGATGCCGGTGCCGGCCAGCAGATTGTTCATGTCGTTATTGGCGCGCGACAGATCCACCACCTTGGTTTGCAACTCGGAGTTGACCGTGGCCAGCTCCTCGTTGACCGATTGCAGTTCTTCCTTGGAGGTCTCCAGTTCCTCATTGGTCGATTGCAATTCTTCGTTCACCGACTGCATCTCCTCGTTGGACGATTTGAGCTCTTCGTTGGAACTCTCGAGTTCCTCATGGGTGCTCTGCAGGTAGTCGTCCTTGGCCCGCAGTTCGTCCTTGAGTGCGGCGATGCGCGCTTCGACATCCGACTCGGGATTGTCCGCAAGGTGCTGGGCCGCCAAGGCGTTGTGCGCCATCGAAGCCGGATCGCTGGCCAGGGCTTCTTCCAGGATGACCAGATACAGGGGGGATTCAGTCGCCCCGGGCGTCACTACCGGGCGGATACTCAGGTTAACCCGGGTGAAATGGCCATTGGTCTTGACGTTCAAGCCCGGACAGCGCACCACCTCCTTGCTCGTGGCCGCTTTGTGCAGGGCCATGCTCAGCTCGGGCCGCAGCCCGTCCCGGGCCATCTTCAGGATGTTGCTGATGCCCGCCTCGCCCGGAGCCGGTTCCAGATACATGCCGGTACGCCCGTGCAGGTAGAGGATATCGCCCTGCCCGTTGACCAGCGCCGCAGCCGGGGCAATCTGCTGCAGGAGCGCCTGTTCGGTCAACTCGCGCAGCGGCAGTTTTACAGGAAACAAAGCGGCTCCCGTCTTCGCGCTGCCCCGTGGCCGTGCCTTGTCCGTCGCCTCCATTGCCTGCATGGCGCTCGTGGGCGGGAGAATGCGGCCCGAAACTGCGCGCTGCATCCCCAGATAATCGTCCTTGCGCTGATAGAGCTTTGCCTTGCGATCGAGCACGGCAAACAGCTCGCCTGACTCGCCTATGCCTTCGGATGTCCCAAGCAACAGGAAGCCGCCCGGTTTCAGCGCATAGTGGAACAGGGGAATGAGTTTCTTCTGTAACTCCTGGCCGAGATAGATCAGCAGGTTGCGACAACTGATCAGGTCGAGTCTGGAGAAAGGCGGATCCTTGATCACATCCTGCTCGGAAAAAACCAGCATGTCGCGCAGGCCTTTGTTGACGCGGTAGGCGCTGCCGTCAGGCACGGCCGTGAAGAAACGCGCCAGGCGCTCGGCTGAAATGTCGGCGGCAATGCTGGCCGGATAGAGGCCGGCGCGCGCTGCACTGATCGCCCGGCTGTCGATGTCGGTGGCGAAAAGCTGTACGGTGTAGCTTTGCTTGAGTACTTCGATGCGCTCTTGCAGGAGGATGGCCAGGGAATAGGCTTCCTCGCCGGTGGAACATCCGGTTGACCAGACGCGAATCACACCACCCGCGGGCTTGTCGGCAAAAAGTCTGGGGATGATCTCGTTCTCCAGCACATGGAAAGCCTCCGGATCACGGAAGAAATTGGTCACGCCGATCAGCATGTCGCGGAATAAGGCCTCGACCTCGGCCGGTGTCTGCTGCAGAAACCTGACATAGCTGTCGATCGCTTCGATCTGGTGCACGGCCATGCGCCGTTCGATGCGGCGGTGGATGGTGCTCGGTTTGTACTGGGAGAAGTCGTGGCCGGTCTGGGCGCGCAACAGGATGAAGATCTTCTTCAGCGCGCCCTCGGTTTTGGGCGTCTGGGCAATGGCCGGCTGGTGGGGCTTGCCGAAGGCGTGAGCCACATAGGCGATCAGTTGGGCCGGCATCTCGGCCGGCGGCAGTTCGTAATCGACCAGGCCGGTGGCAATGGCGCTGCGCGGCATGCCGTCAAATTCGGTCGATTCGGGGTTCTGCGCCATGACCATGCCGCCCTCGGCCTTGATCGCCCGTACGCCCTGGGTGCCATCACTGCCGGTACCGGTCAGCACGATGGCGATGGACTGATCGTGCTGGTCCTGGGCCAGCGAGCGGAAGAAGAAGTCGATCGGCAGGCGCTGGCCGCGTGGTGCCGAAGGTTCGAGCAAATGCAGCGCACCGTTGAGAAACGCCATGTCGTGATTGGGCGGGATGATGTAGGCGCAGTTGGCCTGCACCACCATGCCGTCCTCGACCTCGAACACCTGCATGCGCGTGTAGCGCCGGATGAGATCGGAGAGGATGCTCTTGTGGTCCGGTGCCAGGTGCTGCACCAGGACGAAGGCCATGCCCGGATCGGTGTCGGCGGGCATGCCGGAGAAAAAGGCTTCAAACGCCGCCAGGCCACCGGCCGAGGCGCCGATGCCGACAATCGGGAAAGACGCCTCGTTCACCGTGGACACTGGCTCGGCGATGACCGGGGCGAGGGACTTCATTATCCGGCGTTTAACCACCGCTGTTTCGGGGGGCTTTCCCATGCTTGTTCACGATCTTTCGTCCTGGCCGTGGTGAGATTTCAGGGATTCAACCCTAAACCTATCAGGGTTGATATGCAAACAAAATTCGGTGACGAGCGCACTACGAAACTCAGATCGGGAACTCAATCCACAATACGCCAAATCCCGCAGCGACGAACTTCCTTGTGCATCGCATCTGGCGCGAGATCGGCTCCATTGGGCCATGTAACCGCGCCATAATCAAGATAGGCCGTGGCAAAGAAGGCAGGATCGCGCAGCGCCGCAAAGACACCTGCATCCGGTCCATTAACCAACCCGGAAACATCAACGATGCCGTTCGAACCGTCATTGAAGGTGACCGCCAACTGCCATTCCGGCAGCACACTGAGTGCACTTAAGCGCCATGGCGCGGCAGGGATTATTCCAGCGGCTTGATGGGTTTCGGTAGTTGCTTGGCTTGACATAGGTTCCAGTCCTCCATGAGTTCGTCTCTGTGCTCGTTGGCCCACTCCAGCACCATGACCAGCGCTCGACGCGGTAGCTTTCCCTCAATGACCCCCAGTGTCTGGATGTCGATCTGCGCTTCATACTCGGCGTAGAGGGCGTGAAAATGCGGCGGATTGTGCTCACCACGAATGTACATGTGAATTAGTATTCCGAAAAACTGACTGATGGTGGGCATAGTTCAAATCCATGGACAACGTGGCAACTGGGCATCTACCCAGAATTTCATGCGGCAAGACGGACAAGGTCACTACGCAGAACCGCAAATTGCAGGCCGGCATTCTTTGAAGGGGGTTCTCGATTCGTTGTGACCATACTAAATCAAAATTACACTGCCTGCCAACGCCAGCCGGGAACCCAGTTACATTTATGACAGCAATCCGGTCTATTGCTCACTCAACACACCGCGAAGCTCATCAATCAGCGAGCTCAGTTCAGCGTTTAGTGCGGTGCAGCTAGCTTTTATCTCCTCCGCTCCGGCGTTCTGATGGAGTGCGGTTAGCAGCCGCCCTGCCGCGTCGCACACCCTGACGGCGCCGACATTGCCGGCCGAACCTTTGAGGCTGTGAGCCAGTCGCTGCAGGCTTGCGGGATCATTCAGCACCGCTTCCCCGGAAAGCAGTTTCGCGTCCTGGGCATGGATATCGATGAACAGGTTCAGCATGCGCACATACTTGTCCATCTTCCCGCGTACCTGTACCAGCCCTCTCTCGATGTCCAGCCCCGCAATAGCGGCCAGTCGCCGTGGCCAATCGGCGGCGTCAGGTACCGGGGCCGGAACGGCCCCGGCCAGCGGAGCGTCCACAGGAACCGGCAATTCCGCCGGCAACCACTTGAGCAGCGCCATGTAGAGTGTTTCGGGATTCAGCGGTTTGGCGACAAAGTCGTTCATGCCGGCCTCCTGACAGGCACGGCGATCTTCGTCGAAGGCGTTGGCGGTCATCGCCAGGATCGGTGTGGCCGCCAGGTCGGGCAACTGGCGAATGGCGTGAGTGGCCTCCAGGCCATCCATCCCCGGCATCTGCATATCCATGAGAATCAGGTCGTACCTCCCATGACGCGCCTTCTCCAGGGCTTCATACCCATTGTTGGCAATATCGACCTTCAGGCCAATCGAGGTCAGGAGTTCCACCACGACTTCCTGGTTGATCCTGTTGTCTTCGGCCAGCAGGATGCGCCGACCGGCCGGCATGGCTTGCAGGTTCAGCCGGGTCATTACCGGCGCTTCAGCCAGTTCGTCCAGGCTGAGCTGGCTCTTGCCGAGGCGGGCGGTAAACCAGAATGTGCTGCCCTGGCCAGGGCCGCTCTGCGCTCCGGCCTCACCGCCCATGAGCTGCGCCAGTCGCCGCGTGATGGCCAGCCCCAGACCCGTACCGCCAAAGCGACGCGAGGTGGTGGCATCGGCCTGCTCGAAGGCGGCGAACAACCCGGCGATCTTCTCCGCTGCAATGCCGATGCCGGTGTCCGTCACCTCGAAGCGCACAAGCAGGTCGCTGGCCGTTTCCTCCACCAACGTCAGGCGCAGCGTGATGTTGCCAACGACGGTGAATTTGACGGCGTTGGAAAGGTAGTTGAGCAGAGCCTGCGCCAGACGCGTGGAGTCTCCGATCATAACCGGCGGCAGATGATCCCGCTCGACGACGAGTTCCAGTCGATTTTCACGCACCTTGGGCTCAATCATCGAGACCACGTTATTCAGCATCCGGTCAAAAGCAAAATCAGCGAGACTCAGTTTCAACTTCCCGGCTTCGATCTTGGAAAAATCGAGGATGTCGTTGATGACCGCGAGCAGATGCTGCGAGGCGTCGACGATTTTCTCCAGCTTGACGATTTGCACCAGATCCTCATTGCCGCGCAGCAACAGGTGCGTGAGTCCGACGATGGCATTGAGAGGGGTGCGAATCTCGTGGCTCATGTTGGCCACGAAGGCGCTCTTGGCCCGGTTCGCCATCTCGGCCACATCCTTGATCCGCTCCAGTTCGCTTGTACGCGTTTTGACCAGTTGCTCCAGGTGGTCGCGGTACTGCTCCAGTTCCTCGGCGTCGCGTTTGCGTCCGGTAATGTCCTCCATTACCGCCACATAGTGGCTGATACGGCCACTAACCTGGCGGATTGGCGTAATGCTGACCGCATCGGTGTATTCGCTGCCATCCTTGCGCCGGTTAAGCAGTTCGCCCTTCCACGTCTGGCCTTGCTTCAGCGCATCCCACAGGGCTTCGTAAGTGGCCAGCGGCGTCTTGCCGGAGCGCAACAGGCGCGGGTTCTGGCCGATGATTTCCTCCCTGGTGTAACCGGTGACGCGCAGGAAGGACTCGTTGACGTATTCGATCCGGCCGTCGAGATCGGTAATGATGATGTTCTCCGAGCTTTGCTCGACGGCCATCGAGAGATTGCGGATTTTCTCCTCGGCGGCCTTGCGTTCGGAGATGTCCCGGATATTGCACTGGATCACCCGAACGTTATTGACCAGATAGACATTGCTGACGAACTCCACATGAATTTTTTTCCCCTGTGTGGTTTCGAGCGGGAGGTCGTCGTAGCGCACGTAGTCCTGCTGCTGCAACTCCAGGAATTTTTCCTTGTTTGCCGCAATATTCTTGAAAAATCCCAGATCCCAGATGTATTTTTCACGTACATCATCAAGCGAATATCCGAGCAGTTCGGTGATGAACGGATTGGCGTCGACGACCAGTCCCGTCTCGGCATCCAGGATCAGAATGCCGTCCTTGGCCGATTCGAAGAGACGGCGGTAGCGCTCTTCCAAGGCCTGCGCCTGCTTGCGCGCCGTATTGTCGGTACCGATCAGCAGGTAGCCGATGATCGCCTCCTGCGCGTCGCGCAACGCCGTCACCGAGAGCATCGCCGGGAAGCGGCTGCCATCCTTGCGGATCTTGGTCAGTTCGTAGATGTCTTCGATGCCGCGCGCGGCCTTGAACACCAGGGCTTCGAAACCCGGCGCAATCGGCCTGGCAAACTCGACACTCAAGGCCTCGGCACGCGCGATAACTTCCTGCGGATCGGAAATGTCGGCGGGGGTGATCCTGTTCATCACCTCGGCGGCCGTGTAACCAAGCATGCGTTCGGCACCGACGTTGAAGATCTGGATCACCCCGTTGGCGTCGGTGGCGATGCTCGAAAAATTGGCGCTGTTGAAAATCGCGCGCTGCAAGGCTCCGGTGACAAGCAGGGACGCCTGCTGCTTACCGATTACTGTTTCAGACATGGCGTATTCCAAAAATAATCTGGATGTTCTCAAGAAAGGGGCAGGTCGTCTGTGCGCTGGCCCACACAAGCCGGCCAATCACCGCGGGTTCAGCCTGGAAGTTGACGGCGGACTCTTGGTCACCGCCCATCGGTAGAAGCCCTGCTTGGCCAGTTCAACGACCACGAGATAGACCAGCACCATGCCGCCGTGGATGAAATAGAACCTGACCGGTGGCGGCACAAAGCCGAAATACGTTCCGATCAGGGAAAAGGGCAGCAACACGGCGATGGCCACAACGATCAGCGAGGCTAAGCGCGCCAGCGCACAGAGTGGATTGCCTGTTCCGCGCATATTTGGTCTACCCCAACAATTGGAAAGAAAAACATGAAAACCGATGTACAAGTGCAGCATGACGTTCTCGCCGAACTGAAGTGGGAACCCTCGATCAATGCCGCTGATATCGGCGTCGAGGTCAAAGACGGTGTCGTGACCCTGGCCGGTCACGTGAGCAGCTTTGCCGAAAAGTGGGATGCCGAGCGAGCAGCCCAGCGTGTATCGGGTGTAAAGGCTCTGGCCATTGAAATGGACGTCAGGCTGTTTGGGCTGAGCAAACGAAGCGATGCAGACATCGCGCGGGCAGCAGAAAACGTGTTGCAGTGGATGAGCGTTGTGCCGAAAGATTCCGTCATGGTGATGGTCGAAAATGGCTGGATCACCTTGTCCGGCACCGTGAACTGGCAGTTTCAGAAGCAGGCGGCGGCGGGCGCCGTACGTTATCTGATGGGGGTAACCGGGGTCAGTGACCAGATCACGATTGGCCCGGAGGTATCCCTGAGCGCCATCAAATCGGACATCGAGGCTGCATTGAGACGGCGTGCCATTGCCGATGCGCCAGAGATTACAGTCAAGGTCCACGGCAACGATGTAACCCTGACCGGGACCGTCAACACCTGGTCCGAACGTGATCTGGCCTGGCAATGCGCCTGGGGTGCCCCCGGCGTACGCAACGTCGTGGACGACATCACCGTAAACAACTGATGCCGATTCGGGAATCGATCGCGGGTGAATTGCGCTCGCCGTCGCTCGCCGGATCATTTTGAATCATTCAATATTCTTTCAGGAAAAATCATGGAAAAAGCCAATGTACCCTTTTATGTTTTCAATACGCACGTCGAAGCGGAAGACGCCATCCAGTCCCTGAGCCGATCCGGCTTCGACGTGAAAAAGCTGTCGCTGATCGGCAAGGGGTATCACACCGAAGAGCATCCGCTCGGTTTCTATACCACGGGTGACCGGATCAAGACCTGGGGTGGCACGGGCGCCTTCTGGGGTGGCATCTGGGGCCTGCTGATCGCCCCGGCCGTATTCTTTCTGCCCGGGCTGGGTCTTGTGGCGATGGCCGGTCCGGTCGTCGCGGCGCTGGTCGGCGCTCTTGAGGGCGCGGTGGTCGTCGGCGGTTTGTCAGCCCTGGGCGCGGCACTGACCCAGATCGGTGTGCCCAAGAATCAGGTCATCAAGTACGAAACCGCACTGAAAGTAGACAAGTACGTCCTGATGGTGCATGGCAGCAGCGAGGAATTGATGAAAGTCCAGACCGTGCTGGAAAACTCCAACCGGCTGCTCGAATTTTCAGGCGCGTAATCCTGGCGCACGGTCAAAGTCTCCCCGATACGGAGGCTTTCACCGTGGCGCTGTTGCAGTTGATAAAAACTCTCCCGAGGACGACTCATGAAACCGACCCGCCAGTTGCACGATCTCGGCCAGCGCCTGTGGCTGGACAATATCAGCCGCGATCTGCTCGACAACGGAACCCTGCCGCACTACATCGATGATTTTTCGATCACCGGTCTGACCTCGAATCCGACCATCTTCGACGGGGCGATCGGCAGTGGCAAGGCCTATGACCAGGGTATTCTGGACAAGGCACGGGCCGGAAAATCCGGCGAAGCCCTGTTCATCGAACTGGCGCTGGAGGATCTTCGCCGTGCCGCTGATCTCTTTCGCCCGACGTTCGACGTCAGCAATCACAGCGACGGCTGGGTCTCGATGGAGATCTCGCCGCTGCTGGCCGGCGATACCGAGGGCAGCATCAGGGCGGCCCGCCAGATCCATCATATGGCGGCCCGGGAGAACCTGTTCGTGAAGATTCCGGGCACGCCGAACGGGATTCCGGCAATCGAGGAATTGATTTTCTCCGGTGTGCCGATCAACGTGACCTTGCTGTTCTCACGCGAACAGTATCTCGCCGCTGCCGAAGCCTATATGCGCGGCATCGAACGGCGCCTCGCCGCCGGTCTCAACCCGTGCGTCGACTCGGTGGCCTCTGTATTCGTCAGCCGTTGGGATGTGGCCGTCAAGGACAGGGTTCCCGAGGCACTCCGCAACAAACTCGGCATCGCGATCTGTCAGCGCACCTACCGCGCCCATCGCCAACTGCTCGCCACGCCACGCTGGCGTACACTGGCCGCCGCCGGCGCCTGCCCGCAGCGTCTGCTCTGGGCGAGCACCGGCAGCAAGGATCCGGCCGCTGCGGATACGCTGTACATCGAAGCGCTGGCCGCGCCTGACACCATCAACACCATCCCGGAGAAGACCCTGCTGGCCTTTGACGAGCATGGAAAGATCAAGGGCACGATGGCCGAAGATGGCGGCGATGCGGAGGCCCTCTTGGTACGTTTCGCCCAGGCGGATATTGATATCGACGCCCTCGCGCTTCAGTTACAGCAGGACGGCGCGCAATCCTTCGTCAAGTCCTGGCAGCAACTGCTGCAACGCATTGCCGACAAGAGTGCTGCCCTGGCCGCTCCGGTCGCGACCTAATTGGACAAACCCGGACATGAAAACCAACACTCTGTCTTCTGACCAGCTCCTGCACATCGATGCCTACTGGCGTGCCGCCAACTATCTGTCGGTGGGCCAGATTTATCTGTACGACAATCCCCTGCTCAAACGGCCGCTGGCGCTCACCGATGTGAAGCACATGCTGCTCGGGCACTGGGGCACGACGCCCGGGCAGAACTTCATCTACACGCACCTGAACCGGGTCATCAAGAAATACGAGCTCAACATGATTTACGTCTCCGGCCCCGGGCACGGTGGCCCGGCCCTCGTTGGCAACACTTACCTTGAGGGAACTTATAGCGAGATCTATCCTGATATCAGTCAGGATCAGGCTGGGTTGCAAAAACTTTTCAAACAGTTCTCATTCCCTGGTGGTATTCCAAGCCACGTCTCGCCAGAGTGCCCCGGCTCGATCCACGAGGGCGGCGAGTTGGGCTATTCGCTCAGCCATTCGTTCGGGGCAGTGTTCGACAATCCCGATCTGGTCGTCGCCTGCGTCGTCGGCGATGGCGAGGCTGAAACAGGACCGCTGGCCACTGCATGGCATTCGAACAAGTTTCTTGACCCGATTACCGACGGTGCGGTGCTGCCTATCCTGCACCTCAACGGCTACAAGATTTCCAATCCGACGCTACTCGCCAGAATCCCCCGCGAAGAACTGGAGCAGTTGTTCAGGGGCTACGGCTGGACACCCTACTTTGTCGAGGGGCACGAACCGGTGCTGATGCATGAGGCCATGGCGGCGACACTCGATACGGTGGTGGACGAAATAAAACGCATCCAGCACGAGGCCCGCGTCAACGGCAACACGATGCGTCCGCGCTGGCCGATGATCGTGCTCAATTCGCCCAAGGGCTGGACGGGGCCGAAAGTGGTCGATGGCCAGCAGGTCGAAGGCAGCTTCCGTTCACACCAGGTGCCTCTCTCAGACCCGGCTACCCACCCCGAACACCTCGGGCTGCTGGAAGACTGGCTGAAAAGCTACCGGCCGGAGGAACTCTTCGACGAGCGGGGCCGCCTGATACCCGAACTGGCAGAACTGGCGCCCAGTGGTGAACGTCGCATGGGGGCGAATCTCCACGCCAACGGGGGCCTGCTGCTGCGCGACCTCATCATGCCGGACTTTCGTGACTACGCGGTGAACGTTACTTCCCCGGGCGCCGTGCACGCGTCCGACGCACATGAACTCGGCGTGTTCCTGCGCGACGTGATCAAACTCAATGAGCCGCAGCGCAATTTCCGCATCTTTGGTGCCGACGTGACATTGTCCGACCGGTTGGACGCCATATTCGAGCTTACCAATCGGCAGTGGAACGGGCGAACGCAGGACAACGATGAATACCTCGCCCTGGACGGTCGCGTGATGGAGATGCTAAGCGAACACCAGTGCGAGGGCTGGCTCGAGGGCTATCTGCTCACCGGACGGCATGGGCTGTTCAACAGCTATGAAGCTTTCATCCATATTGTGGATTCGATGTTCAACCAGCACGCCAAGTGGTTGAAGGTCTCGGCGGGACTTCCGTGGCGGCGGAAGATCGCGTCGCTGAACTACCTGCTGGCTTCCCATGTCTGGCAACAAATGCACAACGGTCTGACTCATCAGGACCCCGGATTCATCGATCACGTTGTGAACAAGAAAGCCTCCGTCGTGCGGGTCTATTTACCACCAGATGCAAACTGTCTGCTCTCGGTCTGGGATCATTGTCTGCGTAGCCGCCACTATGTCAACGTCGTCATCGCCGGCAAATACCAGGCACCACAATGGCTGACGATGGATGCCGCCGTCAAGCACTGCACCGCCGGCATCGGCATCTGGCATTGGGCCAGCAGCGACGGCGACAGCGAACCCGATGTGGTCATGGCCTGCTGTGGCGACGTGCCCACGCTGGAAACGCTCGCTGCCGTCTCCATCCTGCGCGAGCATCTACCGGGCTTAAAAGTTCGCGTCGTCAATGTCGTGGACTTGATGAAGCTGCAACCGCACAGCGAGCACCCGCACGGTTTGAGCGACGCGGCTTTCGACGCACTCTTCACCAAGGACAAGCCGGTCATCTTCGCCTTCCATGCCTACCCGTCGCTGATCCACCGGTTGACCTACCGCCGCACCAACCACGACAACATCCATGTTCGCGGCTACAAGGAAGAAGGCACCATCACCACGGCCTTCGACATGACGGTTCTGAACGATCTGGACCGCTTCCACCTGGTGATGGACAGCATCGACCGCCTGCCGCAGACCGGCAATCAGGGCGTCTCGCTGAAACTTCTGCTCAGGGACAAGCTCATTGCCCATAGGCAGTACATCAACCAACACGGTCAGGACATGCCGGAGATCCGCAACTGGAAATGGGACAACTGAGCAAACCCGCCCTTCTGGTTCTGAAGCATCCCGCAGCCTTTGTGTTGCAGACCCTGAAAGGCTTTCATGACAATCAGGGGATTCTGCTGGCCGGCGCCATCGCGTATTACGCGCTGCTGTCGATCGTGCCCTTCCTTATTCTGACGGTGATCGCTCTCTCGCACCTGGTGGATCGGGGCGAGTTGCTCGATACCTTGGGGCGTTATCTGGAGTGGCTGGTTCCGAGTCAGTCCGCCGCATTGCTGGTCGACCTGAACCTTTTCCTGCTCAACAAGGCCGTCATCGGCGTGGTTTTATTTTTAACCCTGGTGTTTTTCAGTTCGCTCGCCTTCTCGGTCCTCGAAAAATCGATGTCGATCATTTTTTCTCACCGCGGCGCTGTCAGAAAACGCCACTACCTGATTTCTGCATTGCTCCCCTATTGTCTGGTCTTTTTCTTGGCGACCGGTCTGCTGGTCGTGACCCTGGTTTCAATCAGCCTGGAAGCGATCGGCCTGATGAGCGTTGGATTCATGGCGTGGCACTGGTCTCTCGGCGGTCTTTCGAGGGTGCTGCTTTACCTTCTTGGCCTGAGTGCAGAAACCGTCATTCTTTCGGCGATCTATTACTTCGTTCCCGTCGGACGGACAGCCTGGCAGCATGCCCTGATCGGCGGATTCTTTACCGCTTCGCTGTGGGAGGTCATCCGCCACCTGCTGGTCTGGTATTTCACCACGTTGTCGAATGCCAGCGTCGTCTATGGATCGCTGACGACGGCCGTACTCGCGCTGTTCAGCATGGAAATCATCGCCACCCTGCTCTTGCTTGGAGCCCAGGTCATTTCCGAATATGAGCGACTGGGCGACGACGCCTAGGGAAATGCTGAAGTATTGGTCACCACGGCGAAAGCACCCGATTCACTTATGTGACCCGCCGCACAGACGGCCTGTCTGCAAAAGCAGAGTCTGAAGCGATGCTATCTTCTGAGTGTTCCTGACTTACTGTGCAGGACAGACACTTGAGACACATCCGTCCAATAAAGCCGTTACAGGAAACAGACCCCAGACTCAAATCATGAGCAACTCCATCGCCATACAAGCCATTGACCTGAATGGGCTCGCCAGTAACCATCAGACGATGTTTCAGTCCTTGCTATCTGCAACATCGGCGAACAGTACCTCGCCACTGGACAGCACGTCAGACATTGTTCAATTGTCGCTGCGGGGGCAGGTGTTGGCGGCTGGCGCTACCCTTGACAATACAATCATCATGACTGACGTGACGCCTGTTGTCGTTAGCGCCACGCCTGTAGCTGCCAACACACCGGCAACGCCTGACGTCGCAGCGACTGAAATACCAGCGGCCATCGCGACGACAACGACCTCTGCCAACCAGAGCCCGCTCCAGCAGCCTGCGGCAGCGACCGTCGACAGGCTATCCGCCGATCTGGCCGCGGCTGACGCAACGCATGCCCTACAGGTCTTGATGGCAGATTCGGCACTGCGCGATGTTATCTTTAATCCGGCGTATTCAGCCCTCATCGCATCGTC
The DNA here is from genome assembly GCA_020049495.1 of Accumulibacter sp. Taxonomy (GTDB): domain Bacteria; phylum Pseudomonadota; class Gammaproteobacteria; order Burkholderiales; family Rhodocyclaceae; genus Propionivibrio. The sequence continues at coordinate 12,367 of JAIFKU010000082.1, read as the reverse complement.
GCACCTATCCGATTTCATCGTGCCCATGGCACGTACTCGTACGGGGGCAATCCCGGCTGAAATTCCCGGGGCAGTCTTGCCGATCAGTCGGATCGGCGCCATCAGCAGCTATCAGGACGCGGCAAGTAGCTTTGTCGGTCGCTAGCCAGGCGGGGGATCGGCATTTTCCTCCTTGGCCGCGGCCATTGACCGGGGCGTAGAGGTCCACGATACTTGAGCGTAACGCTGGAAATCCCATCAGTAACTGCCGCTGTGCAAACTGGAGAATCCCTATGCCTTTACTGAAGATACAAACCAATGTGGTACTGGTTGCCGATGTTGGAAAATCGCTTGTCGCCGAGGCCTCGCGTGCGGTCGCCGCGTTGCTCGGAAAGCCGGAGCGCTACGTCATGGTGACGCTGGAGACCGAAGCGACCATGGCTTTCGCTGGCGATACATCGCCGCTGGCCTATCTGGAGATGAAAAGTGTCGGCCTCTTTCAAGGAAGCACGACGGCCCTGTCCAAAGCGCTGTGTGAACTCATGAAGACGAAGCTCGGTGTTCCCGCCGACCGTATCTATATTGAATTCGCCGATGCAAAGGGCGCCATGTGGGGATGGAACGGCGGGACGTTCTGAACTCTTCGGGTTTAAAACGATTGTGCTTCAGGGTAAGGAACATTCACGCACGGATGGCGTCTACCGAAAGACAGGTATTGTCCACGCATTGATGTATCGCGGGCGGCGGCACTAACGGCATCATGCCTGTCACGAATGCCAGCATTGCTTGTACCCGCAGAGTTGTCATCAGCGTCCACCGTGGCCAGCGGGTTCAACATTCATTCCGTATCCGTCAGGCACAAGGAGAATCGAATGCCGAAGTTCAGCAAGAACCACGAGGCCATTCTGAGGCTATCGCCGGAGCAGTATCGCGTCACGCAGCAAAACGGTACTGAACGTCCCGGCAGCGGAGAATATCTGGATACCCAGGAACCGGGTATCTATGTCGATATTGTTTCGGGCGAGCCGCTGTTCGCCTCGACCGACAAATTTGAATCGGGATGCGGTTGGCCCAGTTTCACCCAGCCCGTTGAACCTGCCAATGTCAACGAACTGCGAGACAGCACGCACGGCATGATCCGCACCGAGGTGCGCTCGGCGCATGCGGACAGCCATCTAGGCCACGTGTTTACCGATGGTCCGAAGGACCGTGGCGGATTGCGCTATTGCATCAACTCCGCTGCGCTGCGCTTTGTCCATCGCGACAATATGGAAGCTGAGGGTTATGCGGATTATTTGAAGCAGGTGGAGGAAGTCCAATGACCGAGGAACGCGCCGTTCTTGCCGGGGGTTGCTTCTGGGGCGTGCAGGAGCTTATTCGCCACTGCGCAGGTGTCCTGTCGACGCGGGTCGGCTATACGGGCGGCAGCGTGTCACACGCGACCTATCGCAATCATGGTACCCATGCCGAAGCCGTCGAGATTCTCTTTGATCCTGCCCGCGTCAGCTATCGGCAGGTCCTCGAGTTCTTCTTCCAGATTCATGACCCCAGCACGCGCAATCGCCAGGGCAACGACGTCGGGACCAGCTATCGATCTGCGATTTTCTATACCAGCGAAGAGCAGAGACGGATTGCCGAAGACACGATCGCCGACGTCGATGCTTCAGGCCTGTGGCCCGGCAGGGTCACTACCGAAGTCCTTGCCGCCAGCGATTTCTGGGAGGCCGAACCCGAGCATCAGGATTACCTCGAACGATTTCCTGACGGCTATACCTGCCATTTCGTCCGGCCCCACTGGCGGCTACCGATTCGCGCCGACAAGCCACCAACCTAGGGAAACGCTGAAGTATTCCAAATCCGTCATTCCGGCGAAAACGCCCCGAAGGTAAGGCGAAGCCGTCCTGAGGCAACGGGGCCTTGGGCTCAAGTACTCCTGACAATCTCATGAAAACCCTTCACGACACACCACTCTCCATGCTCGATCTCGTCGCCGTACGAGAAAAAATGACTGTAGCCGATGCACTGGCCATATCCCTCAAGACCGCACAGCATGCTGAAACTCTCGCCTTCAAGCGTTACTGGCTGGCGGAACACCACAATATGCCGGGGATAGCGAGTTCGGCCACCGCCGTGCTCGTCGGCTATATCGCTGGTGGGACGCAACGAATTCGTGTGGGTTCAGGCGGAATCATGTTGCCCAACCATGCGCCGCTGGTCGTCGCCGAGGCGTTTGGCACCTTAGCCGAGCTATACCCCAATCGCATCGACCTTGGCCTGGGCAGGGCTCCGGGCACCGACCAGATCACCATGCGAGCTTTACGCCGGGACCGCGTGGAGACTGAAGCCGACTTTCCGCGCGATGTGGCCGATCTCCAGCAATTGCTGGCGGCACCACGAGCGGGCCAAGCCGTTGTTGCCATGCCCGGTGCCGGCACAAACGTGCCGATCTGGTTGCTGGGTTCTAGCCTGTTCTCCGCCCGATTGGCCGCCGAGCGGGGTTTGCCTTATGCCTTTGCCTCGCACTTCGCGCCGCGCTTGCTGCATCAGGCGATTACGCTGTATCGCAGCCTGTTCCGTCCGTCCGGGTCGCTGTCTCAACCCTACGTAATGATCGGTGTTCCGCTGATCGCTGCACCGACCGATGGTGAAGCGGAATTCCTGGCCAGCAGTACCTATCAGCGCGTCCTCGGTATTCTGCGCGGAGACCGTCGCCGTTTTCCGCAGCCGGTTGAAGGCTTCATGGAACATTTGAGCCAGGAAGAACGGGCCGCTATCGGCGATTTCCTCGCTGCCGGCGTTATCGGCGGTCCGGACACCATACACCGTGGCTTGACGGAACTTCTGCGCACCACAGCCGCGGATGAACTGATGCTTGTTTGCGACATTTATGATCCAGCACTGCGCTTGCGGTCGCTTGATATTGTTGCGGAAGCCTGTGCTGCCTAGCTCAAACGGACCTGGCTTATCACTCAATAGTCCATGATGTATTAATTTTCACTGCACAACGCATAGCCAAAACCTTGCCCATCCACGGGATAATCCGGATATCCGTTTTTATGACCTACGCCGCAAGCTGGGCAACGGCGGCGGCGATCGAAGCGGAGCGTCCGATATAGCGCCTGGAGACTTCAACTTCAGCCGTCGCCAGATCAGGACCAAACACGGTGCGTGTCTGCAGAGGCATTTCGTAATAAACCCAGCTCGGGTGGCCGTCGAGGAATTCGACATAAAAATTGCCCATCCGCCCATCCCGGCTGCTGACTCTGGCGTCGGCGCCATAAACCAGAAGGGTTTCGTCGCCCTCATTGCGCAACTCGACTGAATCGTGGCTGGCATTCATGACATGATAGAAACTCTTATCTCCTACCTGAAAGATCTTGATCGTGGCTGACATGTTGTTTCCTCGATAATCCGGAGTAGCGAAGCGGGCGTTTTATCAAGCTGGCGTTAATTCCGACTATGAATATTTCGTTATCGCTGGCTGCGGTGCAAACCCTTGCACCTGAAAATCTCCGACAATTCTCAGACTATTCTGCGAATTCATCGTTGTCTGTCTGCTAACGCGCATTGAGATGAGAGAAATTGCGCTATGTGCGTCAGCGTACCGAACCTGATCCGGATACAAACTATAAATCCATCCATCGAGTGCAATTCCGCACTCGTATTGCCGCGTTGCCATCCCTGCTTAGTGCGGGAGCGATACGGTAAGTGCCAATGAAACACGTCCGAATCATCAACATAAGCGATGCGTCGAGGCGCGCTTTCAGATGACAACGGGACAACACTTCAGCACCTGTCCCGGCAAATTCTGATCATCGATTCTTTTACCCTATCGAGAAAAACCATGCATAAAACGAAAAAATCAAATCGTTCCGGTATTGATACTGCCGCAATCCGGGCCGCCGCCAGACATTGCGATGATGGTGCCGTGACCATCGGCTACCAGGCTGATCGCAAGGACGTCATCGAGATGCTGAATGCGGCCCTGGCCACCGAACTGGTCTGCATATTGCGTTACAAGCGCCATTACTACACGGCAACAGGCTTGCAGAACGGATCAATCAAGGCTGAATTTCTGCAACACGCGCTTGAAGAACAGGCTCATGCGGATCTGCTGGCCACGCGTATCGTGCAATTGAACGGCAAGCCTGATCTCAATCCCGCCACACTGCTCGATCGCAGTCATGCCGAGTACGATGATCCGGACACGGTCCAGGCAATGATCAAATCCAATCTGATTGCCGAACGCATCGCCATCGAAGCCTACCGCCAGATGATAGAAACCATCGGACATACCGATCCAACGACACGGCAAATGCTGATCGGCATCATGGCCATGGAAGAAGAGCACGCCGACGATATGCGCGATTTACTGGCCTAATGGGTTTGAACATCATGGTGTGACAAAAGAACTCGTATGCCACTTCCAAAGACAGAGTACCCGATTGCCGGACTGAGCGCGGCAACGGCGGCAGAGCGCCTGCAGCAGGACGGGTTCAACGAACTGCCAACGCCTGAGCAGCGCGGATTTCTGCGCATCCTCTTCGAAGTAGTGCGCGAGCCGATGTTCGCGCTGCTGATCGGTGGCGGTATCGTCTATCTGTTGCTGGGCAACCGGACAGAAGCGCTGCTGCTGCTGATCTTCGCCTCCCTCTCGGTAAGCATCACCATCGTCCAGGAATCGCGTAGTGAAAACGTCCTGGCGGCTCTGCGCAATCTCGCCAGTCCGCGGGCGCTGGTGATCCGCGACGGCAAACGGATTCTGATTGCCGGCCGGGAAGTGGTCCGTGGCGACCTGATCGTGATTTCAGAAGGCGACCGGGTGGCGGCCGATGCCACACTCATCTCGTCGCAAGACTTGTTGCTCGATGAATCGCTGCTCACCGGCGAATCCCTTCCTGTGCGCAAGCGGGCTGCGTCGGCTGCGGTTTCGGCTGACCAGGCTGGGGAACAGCCCGCCGCGCCGCAACCGGGTGGTGAAGACCTGCCTGCCATCTTTGCCGGAACACTCGTCGTGCGAGGAACCGGACAGGCACGGGTTCACGCGACGGGCATGCGCAGTGAAATGGGCAAGATCGGGCGCGCCCTTGAAACCATTGAAACACAACAGGCGCACCTGCAACAGCAGATACGCGGCTTTATCCGTATCTTCGCCATCGTCGGTGCGCTCGCCGGCGGACTGACCGTAGTCCTATTCGGCTTGCTGCGCGGATCGTGGCTGGAGGCCATGCTTGGCGGTATCGCCATTGGCATGTCGCTGCTCCCCGAAGAATTCCCGCTCGTCCTGGCCGTGTTCATGGCCATGGGCGCGTGGCGCATTTCGCGGGCACGCGTTCTGACGCGCCGCGCATCGGCGATTGAAACACTCGGTGCAACAACGGTGTTGTGCACCGACAAGACGGGTACGCTGACCGAGAACCGGATGACGGTCGTTGCCATTATCCATGAAGAAGATCGCTGGGATCAGGAGGCAGCGACTCCGCTCCCGGAGAAGCTTCGCGAAACTTTGGAAGGGGCCCTGCTCGCCTGCCCGCGCGAACCCACCGACCCGATGGACAGCGCAGTACATAAACTCGCGCAAGAACAGATCGGAGCGAACGCAGCAAACTTCGCCAGGCACACACTGATCCGCGCCTATGGCCTCAGACCGGACTTGTTTGCGGTGGCCAACATTTTCTCCACTGCTGGCGAAGAAAATGGCACGGCCTATGCCAAGGGCGCATTTGAAGCCATCGCCGAACTTTGCCACCTGCCCGCTGACCTGTTGGCCAGCATTGGCCGACAGGTCGATGCACTCGGCAGTGACGGTATTCGTGTTCTCGCTCTAGCCACGGCCAGCGTGCCGAATGCTGCACAGGAAAACACTCTGCCTGAGACTCCGCGCGGCCTTGACTTCGGGTTTGCCGGTCTGATCGGCTTTGCCGACCCCTTGCGTGCCAATGTTCCTGCCGCTGTTGCCGAATGCCGCAGCGCAGGAATTCGGGTCGTGATGATCACCGGTGACTATCCGGCAACGGCCTGTGCCATCGGAAAACAGGCGGGCGTCGACGCGTCGCAGGTTCTGTCCGGTGACGAGATCGAAGGCATGCCCGATGAGCAACTGGCCCTGCGCGTGAAAACGACATCGATCTTCGCCCGCATCCGGCCCGAGCAGAAACTGCGCATTGTCCAGAGTCTCAAGGCCAACGGCGAGATTGTCGCCATGACCGGTGATGGCGTGAACGACGCGCCGGCGATCAAGGCCGCTCACATCGGCATCGCCATGGGCGGACGGGGCACCGATGTGGCCCGCGAAGCCTCCGCCATCGTCTTGCTTGACGATGACTTTGGTTCAATCGTCAAGACCATCCGTCTCGGGCGCCGCATCTACGACAATCTGCGCAAGGCTATCGAATTCATCGTCGCCGTGCATATCCCGATCGCCGGGTTGGCGCTGCTTCCCCTTCTGCTTGGTCTGCCCCTTATCCTGACGCCGATTCACATCGCCTTTATGGAAATGGTCATTGATCCGGCGTGTTCTATCGTGTTTGAAGCCGAAGAGGAAGAGGGCGACGTGATGCAGCGTCCCCCACGTGACCCGGCGAGTCCGTTGCTGTTGCCCAAGCGGATTCTGTGGGCAGTGCTTCAGGGTTTGATCGTGTTTGGCATTCTGGCGGGTATTCTGATCAACGAAGCGCGACTGGAAATGCCTGCGCCGGAATTACGTGCGCTGGTGTTCACCTCACTGGTTCTGATCAACATCGGGCTCATTCTGGTCAACCGTTCATTCAAGTCGTCGCTGATTCGAGCGTTCATGCAGCCCAACCGTGCGCTCTGGATTCTGATCGGCAGTGTCAGCGCTCTGCTCGCGACGGCCTTGTTCTGGTCGCCGGCGCAGGCGCTGTTTCATTTTGGCCAATTGCACGGTGATGATCTGGCAAAATGCGCGCTTGCCGGCTTGGCCAGCCTGCTCATACTGGAAATGATCAAGTCACAATGGTTCCGCGGCGAAAAAATGTTTCATGGCTGAACATAAAACAAGGATCGGCCCGGACTATGGCAACAACGTCTTTCACAGGAGTCAGCAAATGAAACAACGCACACTATCGGTCTCGGATGGATCAATCATCGTGGCCGAAAACAGTTCCGCCAATCACCGGGTTGTTCTGCACTCCCGGCCGGTCGGCGCCCCGAAGGCAGAGAATTTTCGTCTGGAAGAAGGCGTCGTCCCGGCTCCGTCAAGCGGCCAGCTGTTGCTGCACAACCTTTATCTTTCGCTTGACCCGTACATGCGCGGTCGCATGAGCGATGCACCGTCGTACGCCGCGCCGGTCGCTGTCGGCGACGTCATGGTCGGCGCTACCGTCGCGCGCGTGGAAATCTCCCGGCATCCGGATTATCAGCCGGGCGATCTGGTCCTCGCTTATGGCGGCTGGCAAAGCTTTGCCCTTTCCGACGGAAGCGGGCTTTGCAAACTCGACGCACGGATAATGCACCCTTCGCTGGCCCTCGGCATTCTCGGCATGCCCGGTTTTACCGCCTACCTGGGCCTGCTCGACATCGGCCAGCCGAAAGCCGGCGAGACGGTGGTCGTCGCTGCCGCCAGCGGTGCTGTCGGTTCGGTGGTCGGTCAGGTTGCCAAGCTCAAGGGTTGTCGCATGGTCGGTATCGCCGGCAGCGTTGACAAGTGCCGCTACGTTGTCGAAGAACTGGGCTTCGATGCCTGTATCGACCACCGCAGTGCCGACTTTCCGAAGCAACTGGCGGCGGCTTGCCCGCAAGGCATCGACGTCTACTTCGAAAGTGTCGGCGGCGCGGTCTTCGACGCTGTCCTGCCACTGCTCAACGTGCGTGCCCGTATCCCGCTGTGCGGCGTGATCGCCCACTACAACGACACGGGGCTGCCGCCAGGCCCGGACCGTAGGGGTCAGCTGATGCGCACGCTGCTTACCCGTCGCATCCGGATGCAGGGATTCATCATCCTGGATCACTATGGCGAACGCTTCGACGAGTTCTTCACCCAGATGAGCACCTGGCTCGGAGAGGGAAAAATCAGATTCCGCGAAGACCTCGTCGACGGCCTGGAGAACGCACCGCAAGCCTTCATTGGCCTGCTTGAAGGCAAGAATTTCGGCAAACTGGTGATTCGCGTCGCCAACGGGTGAAGCGCTCAGCGGCATGCGACCGGCAACACAGCCGTGTTTGCCAGAACATCAGGCAGCGTACGCTAGCGCACAGACCGCAGCGCAAGCAGTGGGAAATAATGCATTCAACATAGTACGCAAGTGACGCCAGCATCACCTGCCAATACCTGCTTGACCACCAGAGAATGCCTGACGGCATGCCGTTTGTTCTCAAGCCCATCATGAATGCCTACTTGAACCCTGAGCCCGTATTGCTCTGATCATCGCCAGACCGCTGCGTGCAGTCTATCCAGGCTAAGTACGTCGATCGTCAGTGGCTGTCTTACCCGGCACATGCTGGACCCGGCAGGAATATCAGGCCCGATGCCCAACAACGTAAAGGCCAAGAGGCGCAGGCGCGAAGCGAACATTCCTGACTATGCCATCAAGGTCAATGGCAGATGGTACGACTACCGCCGTCTTGAGCCTCTCGGCACTCTGCTGGGTGCTGCTGCGGACATCGCCGAGGCGTGGAAGTATCTGAAGAAGGAAGACCATGAACACTTCGCCACGATGCTTGCGCTGGCCTTCTCTCAGGCTGTGATCAGCAAGACCTACATGCGCGGCATCAACGACTTCCTGAACGTCCTGACTCAGCCTGAACGCTACGCGACGTCGTGGGAGCATAACCTTGTTGGGTCGGTCATTCCTTCGGCACTCAACTTCGCCGGGCAAAGCACTGACCCGTACATCCGCGACACGCGGCCCATGGGCGAAATGGAGGCCGGCGACCGGTTCGCCTTGGCCATGCGTAATGCCCTGATGGCCAGACTGCCGAAGACTAAGATGAACCCGGAGTTCAACCGCGAGTCGCTCCCTGTTGCGCGGGACTCTTGGGGCGAAGAAAGGAAGAACCCCGAGAGACTGTTCCCGGGTGCGCCGACGACGGTCGCCACAGAGGCAAAAGATTAGCCGATGTCGAACCAAATTAACCTCGTCCAGAGTGACACGGCCCCCGATGTTGTCGTCACCCTTTACGACGCAACAAACAACCTGCCGATTGATGTCTCGAACGCCGGGACCATTGTCTATCTGAAGTACCGGATGGAGGGTTCGTCTTCGGTTCTCTCGATCACCGGGACCAAGACCAATGGAGGCGCGGACGGTGTGGTGGCTTTCGTCTGGCCTGCTGGCGCACTCGACGCGGTCGGCGAGGCCGCTAAGGCCGCTAGATTACTCTATGGCAACAGAGCTCAACTTGAAGCAGCATCACCGGTCACCGGGAACGCATCCCGCGACGTGGTGCCGATCAGGCGCGAAATCCGAATCTCGACACCCGGCTGCTGGAATTGTCCGACACGTTCGTGAATCTGCCGGTCCGTAATGGTCATGCGGGCGCGCAAGCGCACGTATTCCGCCCAGGATGTGATGACGAAGCGCTCGACGAAGCGTCCGTCCTCACTCAGATCGCGGAATACCCGCCAATCGCTCGCGCCGTTACGGCGCCGCGTGGGTTCAATTGCCTGTATGGCGCGCAGAAATGCTTCCCGGTTTTCAGGGTTGATCTGATATTCGACCTGGATCAATACCGGCCCGTCGTCGGGCAATGGCTCGACTGCGATGGCGAGCTCCGGCGGTTGTAGGCCCAGCGTAACATCTGCCTCGTCGCCCATCCTGACGCGTATGCGATAGGAGAGCGCAAGCAGTGCAAGCATAGTGACCGCCGAAACGGCCAGCGCAATGCGGGTATCTTCGGAGTTGGCAAGCCAGCCCCAGAGTACGCTACCCAGCGCAAGGCTCGACTGCATGGCCACCAGGTTCATCGCCACGGCGCGCGCCCGAACCCAGGCAGGGGCAGTGCTCTGGATCCCCGCCGACAGGCTGGCAAGGACAGTCACCCAGGCCGCGCCGGCTGCGCACGCGCCCACCAGCGCGATGGCGAGGATGTGTGTCACTGCGATCAGCAACGTGGCAAACGCCCACAGAATGACACCAGCGTTGACCACCGTATTGAGTGGCAGACGGTACAATTGTGGCGGTACGACCAAGGCGCCGATGATCGCGCCGATGCCAAAGCTTGCCGATAACAGTCCGAAGCCGCCGGCCCCGAGTCCAAGCTGATCGCGCGCGATAACCGGTAGCAGCGCCCACAGTGCACTCGCGCAAGAGCAAAAAATCAGATTGCGCAGTATTAGCGCCCGCATCGGCGGGGAATGTCTAGCGAAGCGCAAGCCGATCTGGATGCCGGACAGCAGCGTTTCTGGCACGCCAGGAATGGCATGGCCCGGATCCTGCCAGCCGCGCAATGCGACAATCATCACCACAAAGAACAATGCACTGGCAAGCAGGGCGTTGCCCGATCCCACCCAGGCCGCAAGCGCACCAGCGAGTGCGGGTCCGATGGCACGGGCCAGGTTGAACGCTACGGCGCCCAGCCCAACCGCTCGCGATAGGTCGGCGCGCGTTACCAGGTCGTTGATGCTCGCTTGTTGCGCCGGCAGATAGAGGGTGAATCCAGCGCCAATCAGAAAGGTGCCCATGAGCAAGGCAACTGGCCCTAGTGTGCCGAACAGCGCAGCGATGCCGAGTGTTGCGGTAGCCGCCAGCAGAATAAACTGCGTCGCCAGGATGATTTTCCGCCGGCTGACGATGTCTGCCAGCGTACCCGCGAGCAGGCCAAACAGGAGAGATGGTGCAGTGCTTGCAGTCTGCACCAACGCAACCAATAACGCCGAGGTTGTCAGTGTCGCCATCAGCCAGGCGGCAACGGTCGCCTGCATCGTATAGCCCAGCGCCACAGCCATCGACCCGATGTAGAAGTGCCGGAAAGAGGCCTGTCGCAGAGGCGAAGCCTCAAACAGTTGTGCGAGAAAATTGGCGGTGCGATTAGTCAAAGGATTGGCAAATCAAAATTTCCGTGCGCTGGCCACGCGGATTCGGTTATGGAAAGAGCGTATCTTTGCATTCAGACTAGCATATTGACGATCGTTGTTCAGGACTTCGCCGGTATCAGGCGCAATTGCCGACCGACACTTTCGGCCAGAAGTCGCCGGTCGACCTTCACAAAAAACAGTCTATCCAACCGGCTGCAATACTTCGAAACCAGCCCGGAGACCAATACACACAACTCAACCATTGCAAACGTCCCGATAGGTGAGCCGCCAGAGGGGAGCCGGGCGCCGTCCAGGTTGCCTGATTTTGACGCTTCGCATTTCATTACCCAAATTACGCAGCTTCCGCCCACAAGTCTGTGCGCTGGAGCGCATTGGCCAGCGGCTGATTAGGGTACTATCGTGAAACAAAAATCAGGCTTGATATCACTGAAACAGAGACTGTCATAATGATACAAACCACCTCGCTTCTAGATTCAACCGCTCGTTCCGAGCCACACCCAGCGAATCAGGAAAATTCCGTATGAAGCCTAAGACCGACCGGATCGAAAAACGCCAGGCGCCAAGGAATGACGCAGACCGAATGCTTTCCAATTTATCGCCAACCGAGACTGCACCTCATACTGCGGACGTCATGCTGCATGCGAGCAGAAAACGGATGGAGATAGGCCATCAGTTGCCGCGCATCGGGCCGCATTCAGAGGAGGCGCTCATTTATGCGGAAGGAACCTCCTGTGTGCAAAAGCTGCGGAAGCACGCAGCGTGAGTCGACTTTTCCTGGTCAGGCACGGTCAGTCGATCTGGAACCTGCAAAACAGGTTTACCGGCTGGGTGGACGTATCCCTTAGTACGCAGGGCGTGATTGAAGCGCAAAAGGCGGCAGCATGGTTGATCGATGAGGCTTTTGATGTGGCCTTCACCTCCACCTTACAGCGGGCGCAGGACAGCTTGTACGAGATCCTCAGCCAGAATCGTCACTGCGCGCAGTATGTGCGCGTGCATGAACAGAGCTGCGAATGGTACGAACATTTCACCCCGGCAGAAGGCGAAGCAAATGAACTGAAAGTCCACGTTTCCGAAAAACTCAACGAACGTTACTACGGCGATCTGCAAGGCCTGAACAAAGACTGGGCCAGCCAGCACTATGGTGCGAAGCAGGTGCATTTGTGGCGCCGCAGTTACGACATTCCTCCGCCCAACGGCGAGAGTCTGGAAATGACTGCTGCAAGAACGCTTCCCTATTACAGGGAGCGCATTGTTCCGCATCTTCAAAACGGAGAGAGCGTGCTGGTTTCCGCCCACGGAAATTCCTTACGTTCCATCATCATGCATATCGAGCAATTGACGCCGCTGCAAATCCTCGACTACGAGATGGCGACCGGCGCCCCCCATTTA
>JAIFKU010000162.1 GCA_020049495.1 Accumulibacter sp. | reverse complement strand
TCTATGCACAACTCAGAATTAGTAAGTGCTAAAAGACAATAAAAATTTTAGAATGCTCACTTTATTCCGTTCAAGTGATTTTCATGACGCCTTGCCCTGCATCTACTTGTGATGTTTCATCAAGTGTCGCTGATATTGTAAATGACATACGAGATAAAGTTGATGGTGACAAACGGATCGTCTTTGTCTGGGGGAACTTTAATGTGGTACACCCTGGGCATCTCCGTTTGCTGAATTTTGCTTCGGAGTGTGCGGATTTTCTGGTTGTCGCTGTCATGGACGATAGTGTTCCAGGTGTTTATATTCCTCATGATTTGAGGATGGAAGGCGTACGCGCAATCAGTGCTGTTGACTATTCTTTCCTGCTGCGCGTGCCGCCAGAGGACTTCATTGAAAAGTTGATGCCCGATATTGTGGTGAAAGGAAAAGAGCACGAACAGCATTTCAATCCCGAATTGGCTGTCATCGAAGCTTACGGTGGGAAATTGTTGTTCAGTTCTGGAGATGTTCGATTTTCTTCCATGGATTTATTGAGGCGGGAGTTGTCTGAAATAGACCTCTCCGATATCAGAAAGCCTCTTGATTTTCCAAAACGCCACGGTTTTGACTTTAAGAAATTAGTCGATATTGTGCATCAATTTTCACGTCTCAGAATTGTAGTTTTGGGGGATTTGATCGTTGATGAGTATATTACGTGCGATCCTTTGGGCATGTCGCAAGAAGATCCCACCATTGTGGTTACGCCACTCCAGCATGATTTGTTTATTGGTGGTGGGGGGATAGTGGCGGCACATGCGCAGGGCTTAGGCGCGAGTGTCGATTATTTTGGGGTGGTGGGTAACGACCCTACGGCTGAATTCGCAAGAAAAACGCTAGAATCTTTTGGTGTGAGGGCAAACTTGATCGTTGATGATAGCCGACCAACAACATTGAAGCAGCGTTTCCGTGCCCGCGGGAAAACCCTGCTCAGGGTAAGCCATCTACGACAGCATGATATTGGCCAAGATCTGATTTCAACGGTCATGGGTCGGCTCTTGCTGATACTTGATAAAACAGATTTGCTGGTATTTTCAGACTTTAATTATGGGTGTCTACCTCAGGCCTTAGTGGAAGAAATCATCGGTCATTGTCAGCGCTTGGGGGTCATGATGGTTGCGGATAGTCAGTCCTCTTCACAAATTGGCGACGTATCACGTTTCCAGGGCATGCATCTGATTACACCGACAGAACATGAAGCGAGGTTGGCCGTTCGTGATACGGGATCAGGGCTTGCAGTACTTGCGGCATCCCTTCAGGAAAAGTCCAAAGCGGGCAGTGTTTTTATCACGATGGGGTCAGAAGGCGTTTTGATTCATTCGTCTGATGCCTCAATTTCGAATATAACGACGGATCAATTGCCCGCTCTGAATTCAGCGCCCAAAGATGTTTCAGGCGCTGGCGATTCCTTATTGATATGTGCCTCAATGGCACGCGCTGTGGGGGCAAGCCTGTGGGAGAGCGCCTACCTCGGTTCGATTGCGGCGGCATGTCAGGTTGGCCGTGTCGGCAATACCCCGCTATCGGCACGAGAGATTGTTCAGGAGTTATCCTCGTGAAAGCCTTGCTTCTGGCAGCAGGACTCGGTACGCGTCTGAGGCCGATTACCGACCATATTCCAAAATGTCTGGTTCCCATTCGAGGCCAAGCCTTGCTGGGATTTTGGCTAGATCGACTGCTACCTGAAGGAATTGAACGGGTCTTGGTGAATACACATTATCTTCCCGATACGGTTCGCGCGTATGTGCAAGACAGTAAATGGCGGGAACGTGTCGATCTGGTTCATGAAGACGTGCTTCTTGGTACGGGTGGAACGGTGCTCAGGAATCGCAATTTTCTGGATGGCAGCGCCTTTATGGTCGCTCACGCAGATAATTTGACACGGTTCGATGTTGACGCATTTCTACGTGCCCATGAAGAGCGACCAGACGATGTTGATATAACAATGATGACTTTCGATACCGATGTTCCACAGAGTTGCGGTATCGTTGAAGTGGATGCGCGTGGCGTAGTTATCAAATTTCACGAGAAGGTCACCCATCCACCTGGTAACCATGCCAACGCCGCTGTATATATTTTTGAACCCTCAGTGATTGATTTCCTTGACTCGCTTGGCAAAGAGATCATCGATATTAGCACTGAAGTCTTGCCTTGTTATCTGGGTCGGATGTTGGCCTTCCATAATTCCGATTACCATCGAGATATTGGGACTCCGGAAAGTTTAGCGTTGGCCGAGAGTGAGTTTTGATGCATACGTCCTCATCTGGCGAAGGTGATTCAGGAACAGGAACGGTTGGAATGGGGTCGCTAATTTTTGACTCCTGTCAGTTAATGGCAATTCACTGAAACGCACATTGCTGATGACAACGTTTGACGAGATGATTGATGGTTACGCCAGCATTCGCAGGGAGGCAGTAAGTTGAATACCCCGTCTGTTGGCGTGGTGGTGGTCAACTGGAATTCATTTGCAGAGTTGCAGCTCTGCTTGGCTGCGCTTGCAGTCGTTAGCGGCGAAATTAGGCGCACGATAGTTATCGATAATTGCAGCCGTTTTGCGCCGGACGATTTGCCTTACCCCCGCCCGGACAATACCGAATATGTCCGGTTGGATAGCAATACAGGTTTTGCACGCGGTAACAATCTTGCGTTGCCCTACCTTGAGGATTGTGACTGGATCGCTTTGGTGAATCCAGATGCTTATGTGGATTCGGGCTGGTTTGAGGCGCTTTTGGAGGCGATTGCAAGCTATCCGGACTGTGCAATGTTTGCCAGTTGCCTGATCAAGGCTAACGAGCCGACGGTGTTGGATGGCATTGGCGATAATTTTCATATGTCTGGAATGGCCTGGCGTCTGGGGCATGGGGCACCACGAACTGATTCTCCTATCGACGATAAAGAGGTTTTTGCGCCTTGTGCTGCCGCCGCGCTTTATCGACGCAACGCCTTGGTCGCGCTTGGCGGATTCGACGAAGATTTTTTTTGCTATTTTGAGGATGTCGATTTGGCGTTCCGCCTAAGGTTAGCTGGTCATAAGTGCATGTTGATTGGGAATGCAATGGTGCATCACGTAGGCTCGGCGACGACAGGTGACCAAAAGAGCGATTTCGCCGTTTATTATGGCCATCGTAATATGGTCTGGTGTTATGTGAAAAACATGCCCGTCGTATTGTTTTGGTTGCTGCTTCCGTTTCATTTGATGGTTAACGTCGCAACAATCATTCGTTTTGCATTACGAGGCCAGGGTGGCACGATACTTCGTGCGAAATGGGATGCCATCAAGGGTATTCCCCTGATGTGGAAGAAGCGCCAGTTAATTCAGGCAAACCGTATTGCATCAACCGATGAAATTTGGCGAGTGCTCAACAAGAGCCTGTTACCAAGGAGAAGATAGCTTGCAGGATTCGCATAAAGCATTTGCCTCAGGGGATCAAACCGTTTCGGTGATCATCGTTAACTACAACGCTGGTGCATTGTTATCCAGTTGTGTGGCATCGGCTTTGGGCCAATCAGCTGAAATTATCATCGTTGATAACGCTTCTGCTGACTTCAGCACGGACGCAATAGTTTCCTCATGGCCACACATTAAGATCGTCAAGAATAGTTCGAATCTTGGCTTCGCTACAGCGTGCAATATTGGCATGAGAGTCGCTACTGGCAGTCATTTCCTCTTTTTGAATCCGGATTGCGTGCTTGCTGCAGACGCGGTGCAAGGGATGCTTGAAGCGACCGATTCGGCTGAGAATGTTGGCATGGTTGGCGGTCTGCTGGTCGATAAGGATGGCACCGAGCAGGGCGGCGGCCGTCGTGCTGTTCCTACACCTTGGCGGTCTTTAGTTCGAGCCACGGGCCTTTCACGCTTTGCCGACCGCTGGCCTCGGTTGTTCTTCGATTTTCACCTGCATAAACAGCCATTGCCAGCAGCGCCTATCGAGGTCGAGGCCATATCCGGCGCTTGCATGCTAGTGCGGCGCCATGCGATGGAAAAAGTCGGTTCTTGGGATGAGGCTTACTTCTTACACTGCGAAGATCTGGATTTGAGTATGCGTTTTAGACGCATGGACTGGAAAGTTCTATTTGTACCTAGTGCCAGGGTCGTGCATGAAAAGGGCGCATGCAGCCACCATCGACCGATATTTGTGGAGTGGCATAAGCACAAGGGGATGTTGCGGTTTTATCGTAAGTTCTTTCGTCACCAGTATCCGGGAGTGTTGATGGGGTTAGTAGCGGTAGGTGTTTGGTTGCGGTTTGGCCTGGTCTTTACTTACTACTCGTCCAAGCATATTGGGCGAAAGCTGGGGTTGGTGCGTGACTGACCCCAGGGTTGGCCTACTTGGTGCGACTAGCCTTGTCGGGAAATGCTTGATCCCGCTGCTGAACGATAGTGGTGTTCGGGTTTGTGCGTTTTCCAGACAGTCAATTGAACCCGTTGTCGATGGTATTACTTGGTGCAATCTTTCAGAGACATGCTCCGCTAACCCAGGTCATCTGGATAACTGGATTTGTGTTGCGCCCATTTGGTTGTTGCCAGAACATTTTTCCCTGCTTGAAGCCTCCGTGGCGCGCCGTATTGTGGCGTTGTCCTCGACCAGCCGTTTCACTAAGGATGATTCCACCGACCCAGAAGAGCAGTCCATAGCGCGACAGCTTGCTGATGCGGAATCGCGTCTGCAAACGTGGGCGGAAAGCCGTGGAGTGGAATGGGTGATACTGCGCCCGACACTGATTTATGGTTTAGGGCAAGACAAAAACATCGCTGAAATTGCTCGCTTGATCTGCCGTTTTGGATTCTTTCCTTTGCTGGGCAGAGCCACCGGCCAGCGCCAGCCGATTCATGCCACAGATGTGGCTAGCGCCTGCCTGTCCGCGCTGCAGGCTCCTTGCGCGGCGAATCGGGCGTACAACATTTCGGGTGCCGAGACGCTCACTTACCGTGACATGGTTGCGCGTGTGTTTGCTGCCCTTGGCCGCCGCCCGCGCTTGCTAACCGTGCCGCTTTGGGTGTTTCGTCTGGCAGTGGCTACGCTGCGCTGTGTGCCACGTTATAGGCATTGGTCAGTGGCCATGGCAGAGCGCATGAACCGGGATTTGGTTTTTGACCATACCGAGGCGGCGCGTGATTTGGGCTTCAAGCCTAGGATTTTTGCGTTGACGGCAGAGGATTTGCCGCCATGAGCCTGATGGCGACGATGATGGCCTTGAGCACCCTGATTGCCTGGGGCGTTGCGGCATGGGTACGTCACCGCGCCGAGACGCTGCGCTTGGTGCAAATACCGAATCACCGCTCTTCCCACGTGCAGCCGACTCCGAATGGCGGCGGTTTGGGTATTGTGGTGGCAGGCAGCTGCGCCGGTGTCGGCTTGGTGCTGTTCTCCAGCTGGTCACTTGGTTGGTTTGTGCTTGGACTCGCTGCATTGCTGGCTGCAGTGGGGCTGCGCGACGACATTCGGCATCTGGCCGCGCGCGTGCGATTCGGTGTGCAGGTGGCGGTCTGTGCGGGGTTCTTGTTTGTACTGGACGATTTGCCGAGATTTTCCTTCAGTACGGGGCTGGAATTCGAAGTGGCTGGCTGGTGTTTATATGTGCTGTTGCTACTGGCTGGCGTGTGGTGGATCAATCTATTCAACTTCATGGATGGCATCGACGGGATTGCCGGAGCGCAGGCGGTTTTTATGTTGCTGGGTGGCGTTTCTTTGTCGGCATGGGCGAATGCAGAGGTGATCTCCAGCCCCGTTTGTATGTTGATGCTATGCGTCGCAGCGGCAACGGTGGGCTTTTTGTTGCTCAACTGGTCACCCGCTAAAATCTTTATGGGCGATGTGGGTAGCACCTGGCTGGCGTTCATGGTGTTTGCGCTGGCGCTGCTCTCCGTTCAGGCCGGTTGGTTGAGTTACGCAACCTGGCTGGTGCTGGCCGCTGTTTTTGTCACTGATGCGACCGTCACACTGCTCACCCGTATGCTGCGCGGGGAGCGTTGGTACCAAGCACATCGAAATCACGTCTATCAAAAACTCGCACGCCGTTGGTGCGGGCACAGGCCCGTCACGTTGCTCGCTGTCGGCATCAACGTGCTATGGCTGTCCCCATTGGCGGGAGTTTGCGCCGCGTGGCCACAGTGGGCGTTAGGTTGGGTGCTGTTGGCGTATTTGCCTCTGGTAGTTGGTGCGGTTGCGTTGGGCGCGGGGAGATCAGAATATGAACGAACGGATTTCAGCTAACGGCGATTATCGCTGTGCTCTGTGACGGCAGGATTTGACTCTCCCACAGAAGAAGTTGCAATAATATGGTCTAGTGTGTAGACTAGATCATGTTACAGCAATTGCAGAGGTCATCATGCGTGAATTCGGAATTTATGAGGCAAAGACAAAACTGGCTGATCTCATAAAGCAAGTTCAACAGGGCGAACGGATCACCATCACTAATCGGGGCGAACCTGTCGCTGATTTGGTGCCCAGCGCCAGTCATGCTGCGCACCAGACGCGGGAGGCTATCGTTGCAATCAAGGCCATGCGGACTGCTGCGATTGATCAAGAGCAATTCTCCGAAATGCGTCAGCGAGGGCGACGCTGATGGCAATCCGTTTTGTTCTGGATGCGTCCGTCACGATTCGCTGGGCCTTGCAGGACGGCTCTATAGCTGATCGTACTTATGCCGACCTGGTGCTTGATTCATTTGATATTGCATTTGCGACGGTTCCGGCGCTTTGGTACACGGAGATTGTTCACGTGCTTCGTTGTGCGGAGGAAGCCGGAAAGTTCGGTGAATCTGCTCTTGCCGGCTTTCTGTACCGGTTGGGGCAACTCCCTATTGAACTCGACGCAGCAGCTCCCTCTGGCGTTCAGCTGGCGGTTGCCGCGATATCGAGGGAGTTCAAACTTTCTGGCTACGATGCTCAATATCTTGAGTTGGCACGCAGGCTCGGCTTGCCAATTGCAACATTGGACAAGGATCTACGTAAAGCGGCCAAGAAGGCCGGTGTGTCGATCTATCTTGTCCATTAAGCAACCTGTCTTGAACAGCTTGTCATGTTCGTCAAGAAATATGATGGCTGATGATTTCGCGCACCATCTGGTCAGGATTTTCCAGGTTCGTTCGTAGCAGCACGTCTGGTTTGAGTGGTGCCTCGTACGGGCTGTTGATCCCGGTCATGTTGGGGAGTTGTCCACTGCATGCTTTTTTGTAGAGTCCTTTGGGGTCGCGCTGTTCGCAATCATCAGCCAAGCCTCACGGCATCGAGTTCTTCGGGAGTTACGTTGAGTTGGAGCCGCCAACGTGAGAGGAACGCACCCTCCGAAGGGAGCAGTGTATCAAGGCGCTGGTAAGTTGCCGTCAGCATGACGCGTAACGGTTTCCGTCAACACGCTCCTCGACAAGCTCTCCGGCGGCGATTCGGTCTTCGAGATCGGGAAGATCGAGGCTGAATTGTGGAAAGCCCGCCAGTTCCATGACTTTGACGTGAAGGCAAAACTGCGGGAGATTATCGATGGCGAGCGCATCGTTCTTCTTCGTGACGAGAAGGGACGGCTTCTACGGCGCTCGACGATGACGCGATGGCCGCACACTCGTGCGGTAGGCTGGGGGCGTGAGCCGACAGGAAAGATGCATCGCGGAACAGGGGCGCGAAATCTGGCGGTTTGTGCCGCTGAGGCGGTATAAAAAACAGGACGGTTCCTTCAGAGAACTGGTCGGCTACTGTCTGGTCTTTCTGTCTTGCTGAGGGTGCGCGTCGCGATCGAGGGAAAAAGATTGACAACTTTTCCGAGAATTTCGCGGTCAGCAAGCATTTCGGCTATCGGGTCTTGTGAAGTAGTTTCCGCCGCCAATACAGGAACGCTGATGATGTTAGTGCCGACGACCGACATTACGAGAAGATAGTGTTGGACGTCTTCTTCGTCGTCGCGTTTTGTTGCAATATATGAAATGCTTCCCGCGGAACCTTTTCGACTTGAAACAAAGGTTATCAACCCCGAATTTCCGTCCTGAAAAACAATCCGGCGCGTTTTGGAGGTGCTGGATTGGCTTGGCAGTGCGAGAAAAATTTCTTCAATCATGGTCGATTCTACGATCTATGCGCAGACCCGTCAGAGGCGGCACGAATCATCTCAGGTCGTTTGCTCCCCTGAGATACGCAATCCACTTGCAGTTATAAACGCGATTTCATCAGGAGGCATCATTTCAACTGCATCGATTTCCTCGTCGGAAGTGTCAATAAAATCCAACAGTTTCCCTTCCCGAACGGCGATTGGCAATAACCCATTCGCCAAGCGGTAGGTCATGATTCCGATCCCGTCGCTGATGGCAGGAGGTTCGGTTTCAGTTGCGTCAATAGAGCCGCCGAAGCGTCTTCTGTTAAGCCAGGCACGGAGATCTCCCAGGCGATAACGGACGCTTCCCGCCCCTACAACCATCCAGGGGGTCAGATCCTCCTTGAGTTTTTCGGCTTCCGCCGGGCTCTGTTCACGACAGCGGTTATAGGTTCTTCGCTCTTCCTGCAAGGTCTTCTCGGATTTATCAAGCATCGCCGCAACATGCTTTTCAGAAAAGAGCCTGTCATCAGGGAGGGAATCGAGGCGATCAAGAAATTCCTCTACGGTGAGATCATGCGGGGATTTCTTGTTCTTTCCACGTGTGCGCGGTGTCAGTTGATTTGTCATTTGCTGGAATCGTCATTTTTCGCTGTGCTTACTAGCGACAGCAAATAGTTTTCGTATTTCACAAAGTTGCGTGCCACCGCAATCCCCAAGTCTTCATAGTGCCTCGAAACGTCGGAGATTGTGTGTTTCATCATGTAGTCGCGATCTCGCTCCTCGACACTAAGATGCAACAGTGTGTTGGAAAAGGTCCTTCTCAGGTCGTGCATCGACCATTTTACCCTTGCACGTTCTGATACTCGCCTTACGGCATCGGCTGGCGGAACCGATAGGTGATTGAGCGGCATGTTCTTCCGTCTGATCTTCGATGCGGGAAACACCCATACTTCGTGCCTGTTCTCGTCCGTGCTACGTGCAAGAAGGATTTCATAGACCTTCGGAGACATCGGGAATACATAGTCTTCACCATTCTTCGTTTCCGTGTACGAGATGGTTTTGGCGTTGAAATCGAGGTGTTTCCATTTCAAGCGCGCGGCCTCGGATTCGCGTGCACCCTGCAACAAGGTGACAATTAGGTAGTCGCGAATCGTTTGGTTTGTTTCGGCTTGCACCGCTTCCCACCATCGAACGAACTGCAAGCCTTGCTCCAACGTATTAAGCCAGTTCTTGCGCGGATTCATCTTGTGCCACTTCCTCGCCAGAGCCGTTGTCGGGTTCTTGAAATCGGATTCCGGGTGACGTAAAAGCCAGTTATTGAAAACGGTTCGTAGGTCGCGAAATACATTATTGGCTGTTGTCCGCTTTGGCTTGCCCTGTTTGTTTTTTTCTTGGCCGATCTTGTCGAACCTGTCGCCAACCATGTCATGCGTAATATGACGGAATGGCATGTCGAGCCAGTCTATGAGATGACGACTGGCGGTATTGATGCCGATCAGGGAGGTCTTTTTGGGCTTGCCGTTCGCGTCCTTCTTGATCCAATCTTCCTTGTGCTTGTTAATAAGCCAGCGAAGGGTCTCGTGGTTTTCTATTTCCGCCTTCTTGTTTGCTGCCCGCTTCTCGGCAGATGGTCTGCGGCCTTCTCGAAGAGCGGCGATTCGAATTCTCGCGTTTGCACGTGCATTTGCGACGTTCCAGACAAAGGTTTTTTCTGCTCCGGTTTTTGCGTCCTTGCCATGAAAGTCGTCCAGCCAGTTGCCGAGCTTTTCCTTTTTTGGCGACACGCCGAGCGGACGGACAGACACTTGAAAAACCTTGCGTTTGAGTCCGACCTTGATGGCTAGTCCTCGTATCTCTGAGTCGCCAATCGTGTATGAGTCATTATCACCATGCCCCTGTTTGAGTGCCGCCACGGTTCCGGCAAAGGGAAGGCTTTCGATGAACGCATCCGTTAGTTTGATAGTCATGCGCGATCCCATCTGACTCAGTATTGATGGATTATCGCACCGGTAAAACTAGGAAACAACTAGGAAACAGAAATACCGTAAATTTGTGGGGGAGAATGGGAAAATTTGGGAAAGATTATTTTATGTTTATGTATGTAAAACAGTAGTTTATGATTAGAATCAACTAGATGTATTATTTACACAAAAGGACTCATAATCCTTTGGTCCACGGTTCAAGTCCGTGCGGGCCCACCAATATAAAGCAGTAAATTCAAGGGACTAGCAGAAATGTTAGTCCCTTTTCTTGTGCGCCCAGCATGGGCGCGATCTTGGAGGTGAAAGTCCTCTCGTAAGTTGGCCACAGCAAACGAAGCGAAGCGCAACTGCATGAGGGT
>JAIFKU010000142.1 GCA_020049495.1 Accumulibacter sp. | reverse complement strand
ACTCCATTGATCAACACTTATCTTCGCCTTTCGTAACGTGCTCCCGATTTCTGACTCGTTAAGACGTCAGATCTATTTAAGACAGAGGTCCGGGCATCGACTTGAACAAACAGTGTGATTTATCGCAGACTGTGCGCCTGATTTTATGATTCCTCGCCATTGCATGGTTCATGCATGCGGCAGTGTGGGCAAACGCATGACCTTGTCGTTTAATGGCGGTGCGCCAATACGACCGAACCTGCCGTATTGGCGCACCTTTCATTGTTGAAAATGAAGCGGTTCAGTCGCTCTTCTTCAGCGGGCAACTGTTGATGCCAAGCAATGGGTAAACCGGGCACCAGCGAATCAGCCCGGTCAATAGCGGAACAACCCCTATCCAGCCCCAGACACCAACGATACCCGCCGCCGCAAGAGCTATCAGCACAAGGCCGACGACGATACGCAGAACCCGATCGATTCCACCAACGTTTGCTTTCATGATGCACCTCTTCCATGGGTTGTAAAGACAAGTCATCTTATGGCCATGCTGCGTTCTTGTATGTAACCCAAGTCACAGAGTTGCGATGCCGCCACGGAGAACAATCACGGGATCGGTTTATTGACGGGACAACACGTAGGCATCGTTCTGCATGCTGGTCGTCCTTGTCATGTGTGTTGATCGACTCCGGCCAGTTGCTTGAGCCCGTCGCGGTCGAGAAGGTCGATCCGCTCACGCCCGAGAGCGACGAGTCCTTGTGCGGCAAAGCCCTTGAGCAGACGGCTGACGATTTCCCTGACGCTGCCCAGTTCGTCGGCCAGCGTTTGATGTGTGGCATGAATCGGTTCGCTTTTGCCGAGCAGCAGCTTGGCTAGCCGCTGGTCAAGGCGGTGGAAGGCGACCTCTTCGACAAGTTGCATCAGCTCGGCAATGCGGTCGGCAAGCAAGTGAAAGACGAAGTCGCGAAAAGGTGCGTTCCCGGCAATCAGTTTTTCAAACAAGGGGGTCGGAAGCATGAGCATGCGCAGCGGGGTTTCCGCAACGCCACGCGCGGTGTAGGCCGTGTGCCCAAGCAGACAACTGGAAGTAATTACGCAGGAGCCGCCCGGTTCAACGCGGTAGAGCAACATTTCGCGACCGGCCGGGGTGCTTTTTACGACCTTGATGGTACCTGAGATCAGCAGCGGAAAACCACGGCAATCCTGTCTTTCGACAAAGAGTTCGGCGCCTTCAGGGATGACTGCCATGGCGTCGGGTTTGCAAAGCACCGCAATTTCATTGTGCGCCAGAGAAGCCAGTGCGGGGTAGAGTGCAAGCAGTTTGCCTGGCGAAAACTCCGAACCGGTTTCCATCAGATGACAAGGTCTGGCGTAACCGGCGCGCGGTCGAACGGACGTTTGCACCTGCACTGCTTTCGGTTCATTGCTGGTGCAATGCAGCATTCCGCCAGTTGGGTGGAAACCAGCGGATTCTGTCGCAAGCTTTCAGGTTTTGTCTGCAACAGCGTTCTCCTTGAATTCTGCCTGGCCAGCAACGTACTGGATACTTTCGCCGTTACATCGCAGGATACCTTGCGGCATATCATGGGTCTAGCCATCGTATTCCTCAGTTGAATCACCCGAGCAGTTGGGTTCTATCCGGTTTGTTTCGCAAAATGCCTGAAAAATCCGCCAGAGTCATACTGCCCAGATCGTCGCCATTGACGGCGCGTACCGCCACGGTCTGTTCCGCTTTTTCCCGATCACCCACCACGACAAGATAAGGAATGCGCGCCAGAGTGTGTTCGCGAATCTTGTAGCCGACCTTTTCATTGCGCAGATCGATATTTGCCCGAAAACCGGCCTTTTGCAACGTGCGGACCACGTCTCGCGCATAGTCAGACTGGGCATCAGTGATATTCAGCACAACGGCCTGTACGGGCGCCAACCAGGCCGGGAAGGCACCCGCATAATGCTCGATCAGAATGCCGATAAAGCGTTCAAGTGAGCCAAACAGTGCCCGGTGCAACATGACCGGACGCACGCGTTCACCGGCTTCGTTAATGTATCTGATGTCAAAACGCTCGGGTAAATTCAGATCGACCTGCAAGGTACCACACTGCCAGTCGCGACCAATGGCGTCGCGCAGTACAAATTCCAGCTTCGGCCCGTAAAAAGCGCCTTCCCCGGGATTAACCGTATAAGCGATGCTCATGTTGCCGAGCGCTGACGAAAGCGCGTTTTCGAGTTGATCCCAGACCTCGTCGCTGCCGATCCGGTTGGCGGGTCGTGTGGAAAGCTTGATCGCCACATCGTCAAACCCGAAATCCCGGTAAATATCGAGGACCAGTTCGACCACCGTTTCGCACTCCTGTTGCATCTGCGCCGGCGTGCAAAAGATATGGGCATCATCCTGGGTAAAGTGGCGTACGCGCATCAGGCCGTGCAGCGATCCGGACGGTTCATAACGGTGCACCTTGCCGAATTCGGCCATGCGGATCGGCAGATCACGATAACTCTTGATTCCCTGTGCGAAGACGCTGAGTGAGCCGGGGCAATTCATCGGTTTGAGCGCAAAAATCCGGCCATCTTCCGTTTCGGTGGTGAACATGTGCTCACGATAGTTGGCCCAGTGCCCGGAAGTTTCCCAGAGCGAACGGTCCATCACATCCGGGGTGTTGACCTCTTCATAGCCGGCGTCCTGCTGTCGTTGGCGCATATAGGCGATGAGTTGCAGAAAGAGCGTCCACCCCTTGCTATGCCAGAAGATCGACCCCGGCGCGCATTCATCAAAATGAAACAGATCGAGTTGACTGCCCAGCTTGCGGTGATCGCGCTTGCCGGCCTCTTCCAGACGGGTCAGGTAGGTGTTCAAGCTCTTCTCGTTAGGCCAGCAGGTGCCATAAATCCGTTGCAGCATGGCATTGTGCGCATCGCCACGCCAGTAGGCGCCGGCCAGTTTCATGAGTTTGAACGCTTTGATCCTGCCGGTGGACGGTACGTGCGGCCCACGGCAAAGGTCAATAAAGTCAGCCTGGCGATAGAGCGAAATAAGCGCATCGCCCGGCAAATCGTTAATGATTTCGCACTTGTAGATTTCGCCTAGTCCTTCAAAGAGCCGGATGGCCTCTTCTCGCGGCATTTCGATGCGCTGCAGGGTAATATCTTCGCTAACCAAGTCCCTCATGCGAGCTTCGATTTTAGCCAGGTCCTCGGGCGTGAACGGTCGTTCGAAGGCGAAATCGTAATAAAAGCCATCTTCGACGTTTGGGCCGATGGCGACTTGCGCTGCAGGATAAAGCTGCTTGACGGCCATGGCCAGCAGATGCGCACAGGAGTGCCGCATCACATCCAAACCATCCGGGTCACGCTCCGTAATCAGGGCAACGCGAGCATCTTTGACGATAACGGTGGAAAGATCGCAAAGCTGGTCATCAATTCGAACAGAAAGTGCGCTATGGGCCAGACCGGCACCAATTGCTTGCGCGACTTCCAGCGCCGTGACCGGTTCGGGAAAACTGCGTTGCGCCCCATCGGGCAGACTAATAACAGGCATTGTTGTTCCTCATTTTTTCCCGATCAAGCCAATCACCGGGCTTGATGGATAGGCTGAATAGAGTTTGCGCGGCATGCGCCCGGCCATAAAGGCGGCACGAACGGCTCCCATGCCAGTCGCCGTGCCGAAGGCATCAATCGCTGCGCGGGTTTCGGCGAAATCCGTGTATTTACCAATACCTACCAGTAATCGTGAGCGATAAGTCTTGCCAGCGAATGCAAAAAGATCGGACATGCTTGATTCCTTTTGATAAAGGTGATCAAAGACTGTATTTTATGGCATATGCTAGATAAAAAACAGCATTTCATGCTCCTGATTAGTAACAATAGCTTGCAATTGTTATTGGCGTATGCCAATATAAGTTCATTGCTTACGAATACAAAGGAGAAGAAAAAGAATGAAACTGGCCTTCACAACCCTTGGAGAAAACCTCGATTCTCCGCTTGACCCGAGTTTCGGACGCGCCCGGAATTTTCTCGTTTATGACGTGCAAACGCAGGCTTTTGAAATCATCAGCAACAAGCAGAATCTGGATGCAGCCCAAGGCGCGGGGATCCAGTCGGCACAACTCATCGCCAAGGCAGGTGTTCATGCCCTCATTACCGGGCATTGCGGCCCCAAGGCGTTCCGGGTGCTTGACGCTGCCGGGATCAAGGTTTTCAATACCGATGCTTCAACCGTAAAAGAAGCTCTCGCGCGCTATTGCGCCGGGACACTGTCCGAGGCGAAAGCGGCTAATGTTGAAGGGCATTGGGCATGAGTGAGTTCGCTATCACCTTCAAACCCATTGGGGTGATCCGCAGCGAACATGTGTCCGCTCAGCAGACGCCCATTCAGCCGAACTATGCTAAAGGCTGCAAGGGGCGGGCAGTAATCTTTCTGGAGTTCGGTGAGGGCCTGCGCGACCTGGACGGATTTTCGCACATCTATCTGATCTATCAGCTTCACCAGGCAGAACCTCCGAAGCTGATTGTCAAACCGTTTCTTCAGGACGTCGAACGTGGCGTGTTCTCGACAAGAAGTCCTTGTCGTCCTAATGCCATCGGCTTGAGCGTGCTTGAACTCGTGCGACGCGAAGGCAATGTGCTTCATCTCGACGGTGTGGACATACTGGACGGAACACCACTTCTCGATATCAAGCCTTACAGCGCAAAATTTGATCGAATCGATACCTTCCGCAATGGCTGGCAAGATGAAGTCGATGAGGAAACGGCACGCCAACGCGGGCTTCGGGGTTATCGAGGAGGCAGCAACCCATGATCCTTGCCGTTGCTTCCGGTAAGGGTGGCACCGGCAAGACCAGCATCTCGGTCAATCTGGCCAAAGTGCTCGGCGTTCCCGTGCAGCTTCTGGACTGCGATGTCGAAGAACCGAATGCGCACCTGTTTTTGCGCGGTTCGCTGATCGGCGAAGAAGAGATTTCCATATCCGTTCCGGAAATCGATGCCGCAGCCTGCAACGCCTGTGATGAGTGCGTCGATTTTTGCCAGTTCAATGCGCTCGCTTCGTTTTGCAGCACCCCGCTGGTTTTTCCCGAGCTTTGCCATGGCTGTGGCGGATGTACTCTGGTCTGCACACGCAACGCGATTCGTGAAAAGGATTTCCGGATTGGCGTGGTCAGAACATTCGTTGACGAAAACATCACGCTGAAAAGCGGGTGTCTGGATGTCGGCGTTTCGCTGGCGTCCGCACTGGTTCATTCAGTGAAAGCCCGGCTGGAAGAGGGCATTACTGCCATTCTTGACGCACCGCCCGGAACCGCCTGCCCTGCGGTGGCAACCCTGCGTGGTGTCGATTATGTCCTGCTGGTCACCGAACCAACGCCCTTTGGCCTGCATGATCTGAAGCTGGCCGTTGATACGGTGCGGGAATTGCGCCTCCCCTTTGGAGTCGTCATCAACCGGGTTGGCATCGGCGATGAGCGTGTGCATCGCTACTGTGCGCAAGAGCATATCCCCGTCCTGCTCGAAATTCCTGATGACCGGCGAATTGCCGAAGCCTACTCCCGAGGGCAATTGATCGTTGAGGCTCTTCCCGAATACCGAGCGCATTTCGAGCGCCTGTGGCAGGCCATCACGCACGAAGCAGGTAAAGGAACAACGCCATGAAGGAGCTGATCGTCATCAGTGGCAAAGGGGGAACCGGCAAGACCAGCATCACTGCCTCATTCGCCATGCTGGCGCAGCGGCCTGTAGTAGCCGACTGCGATGTGGATGCCTCCGACCTGCATCTGGTGCTGGCCCCAACCCTCCGTGAACGCCACGTTTTCATGAGCGGTCATCAGGCAATCATCATGGAAGAGGTGTGCTGCAACTGCGGCGTCTGTTTGCCGGTCTGCCGTTCCGGGGCCATTCTGCCGCCATCGCCGGAAGATGGAAACGACACCTACCGGATTGACCCGACAGCGTGCGAAGGTTGCGGGGTGTGCGTGCACATCTGCCCGATGGACGTCATCGACTTCCCCGAGCGCAAGTGCGGTGAGTGGATGATCTCGGATACCGTCTGCGGCCCGATGGTACACGCCCGCCTTGGCGTAGCCGCTGAAAACTCCGGCAAGCTGGTGACCACTGTTCGCCAGCAGGCCCGCCGTATCGCCGAAGAGGGTAATCACCCGATCATTCTTGTCGATGGTCCGCCCGGCATCGGCTGCCCGGTGATCGCGTCAATAACCGGGGCATCCCACGTCTTGATCGTCACCGAACCCAGCGTCTCCGGAGAGCATGACATGGAGCGCGTACTGGATCTGACCCGGCATTTCGGCATTCCGACATCCGTTTGTGTGAATAAGTGGGACATCAATGTCGAAATGACCGAAAGAATCGAAGAACTAGCCCGGCAGGCCAGAGCACGGATTGTCGGTCGAATCCGTTACGACCCATCCGTCAGTCGGGCTCAGATTCAGGAGAAGGCCGTCGTGGAAACCGCATGCCCATGTGCCGAAGATATCCGAGAAGTCTGGAAAGAACTGGCTCTTCAGTGAGCTTGATCGTGCTTCAGAAACTGCCATAACTACAATCAAGGAGTTTATACATGAGATTTGCCATTCCTCTGGCCGACGGAAAACTGGCCACGCACTTCGGACATTGCGCATCGTTTGCCCTCGTCGATGTCGATCCGGCCGAAAAAATCATCCTGAAACGTGAAGACATCGATGCTCCGCCGCATCAACCGGGCCTGCTGCCGCCATGGCTGGCAGAGCGCGGCGTCAACCACATTATTGCCGGCGGAATGGGGCAACGCGCCCATGATCTTTTCGCTGCACAAGGAATTGTGGTCACTGTCGGTGCTCCCGTAGCAACACCGGAAAAACTGGTCACGGATTTTCTGGCTGGATCATTGGCGCTTGGCGGAAATGCCTGCGATCACTGAGTCAGTCGAACCGGTCACTAAGACATATAGGGGACAGCAATGGAGAACGTAGTCGTTGTCGGGGCAAGTTCGAATGAGGAACGCTACTCCAATAAGGCAATGAAGATGTTGTCGGAGTATGGTCACAATCCCATACCCGTGGCTATCGCTGAGGATAGCATCCTCGGCAGAAAGGTCTATTCCCGCCCGGAAGATGTTGTCGAAAAGGTCGATACGGTCACCCTATATGTCGGAGTGAAGCGACAACAGGGCTTGTTTGAACAACTCATTAAATTGAAGCCCAAGCGTGTCATTTTCAATCCCGGTACGGAAAATCCATCTGAGTATGATCGCTTGAGGGCTGTAGCCATCGAACCGATTGAGGCGTGTACACTGGTACTGCTAAGAACCGGGCAATTTTGAAGGTGGAACATTTCACATTCCAGGCACCTTGAAATGTGTTTCCTCGTCAATGCCTACACGGGACACACAGGGGTTGTTGTTCTGCTGAACCGAGAATCCTGACCACTCTCGGCGCGCCTGCCAAAGTGCAAAAAAAGGGTTACGGATTTTCTGGGTGGAACATGGCCGGTCGGCAAAAACGCCTTCGATCACTGAGTATGCATGGAAAGGAACGACCATGAACAAGAGCATCATCCATGGCTGCCAGGCTCCCCAGTCCGTCGGCACCTATTCCCAGGCCGTGCGTGCCGGCAACATGCTTTCTCTTTCTGGACAACCGGGACTGGAACAATCCAGCGGCAAGTTGCTAGAAGGGTTTGAAGCACAGACGCATCAGGTCTTCCGCAATCTGCGGGCGGCATGCCAGTCTGCGGGCAGCGAACTGAAGGACATTGTCCGTCTTGGCGTTTTGCTGACCGACATGACCCACTTCGCCCGCTTCAACCAGTTCATCGGTGAATATTTTGCCGAGCCTTATCCGGCAAGGACCGCCGTGCAGGTGCTTGGCCGGCAAAGGGGCAGCGTGGTGGAAGCCGTATTGATCATGTTTTTCCCTCCGGCCTGACATGCAAACCCCGGCATTCAGCGAGGTGATTCTGGACAGCCTTTCCGAAGGCGTGTTCACGGTAGATCACGACTGGAAGATCACCTCGTTCAATCGGGCCGCCGAAGAAATTACCGGCCTCTTGCGAAATGAAGTGCTGGGGCACTTGTGTGCCGACGTGTTGCATTCGAGTTTGTGCGAGAGCCATTGCCCGATCAAGGCGGCCATGGAGCAGCATGAGCCCGCCCAGAGCCAGCGTTGCTATTTCGTTGATACGGAGGGCTCACGGGTTCCTATCAGTGTGACTGCGGCAGTGCTGTACGATCCGGCTGGCGCGGTGCTGGGGGGCGTCGAAACGTTTCGCGATCTGAGTGAAATTGAAGCTCTGCGTAGCCAGTTGCGCAGCCGATCCGGTGGGGTCAAAAGCCAGAATCCGGTCATGCAGCAGATTTTAGCGCTCTTGCCGGTACTGGCGGAAAATCCAACGTCCGTCCTGATCCAGGGCGAAACCGGCACCGGCAAGGAAGTGGTAGCACGCGCCATCCACAATGAAGGGCCGCGACGCAGCAAGCCTTTTGTGGCAATAAATTGCGGCGCACTGCCTGACCATCTGCTGGAATCCGAATTATTCGGCTACAAGAAAGGAGCTTTTACCGGGGCCGACCGCGACAAACCCGGACGCTTTGCGCTTGTGCGTGACGGCACGCTGTTTCTGGACGAAATTGGCGAGATCAGTCCGGCGATGCAAGTTCGACTCCTGCGTGTACTGCAGGAACGCGAATTTGAACCGTTGGGGAGTACTCACTCTGAACCCATGCGGGCGCGGATCATTGCGGCCAGTCATCACAACCTGCAGGAACTGGT
The DNA here is from genome assembly GCA_020049495.1 of Accumulibacter sp. Classification (GTDB taxonomy): domain Bacteria; phylum Pseudomonadota; class Gammaproteobacteria; order Burkholderiales; family Rhodocyclaceae; genus Propionivibrio. Next base: position 1,779 of record JAIFKU010000142.1, on the reverse strand, counting down.
AAAAGCCGGGCGATTCCGTGAAGACCTTTTCTACCGGCTTGAGGTGGTTCGTCTGGAAATCCCGCCTTTGCGCGCCCGACAGGAAGATATTCCTTCGCTTGTCGCAGAATTGCTTGCCCGCAGCAACGAGCAAATGGGCCGCGATGTACAGAGCATTGCACCGGAGGTAATGGCCGCACTGCAAAAACACGATTGGCCTGGGAATATCCGGCAACTGGCCAATGTGATCGAGCGTGCGGTCGTTCTGTGCCGCGGAGACCACATCGAACTCGAACATCTGCCTGATGAATTGCAGGTATTAAAAACGCCTGCGTCAGGTCTCGCCACCCGAGTTCGCCAACAGGCCGAATCCGAGGCCATTCTCGCCGCACTCAAAAATAACGACTACAACCGCAGAAAGACTGCTGCCGCTCTCGGCATGCATCCCACTTCACTTTATCGCAAGATCAAGGCCTGGCGACTGCTGGGCTAATGCTGGTAAAAGTGAATCAAGCATTTGAGCTTCATCAAGCGGTGGCAGAGGCTCAAAACCGACTTGATTATCGAGCAAGCTTTCCTGCTTGATTACCGGAAATAAGGTCAAATCGTACAGCGCAGGAAGAGACAAAACACAAAATTGCGGCTAAAATGGCCATTAATGCAACTGTGTTGCATTTAATAGATCAAAGCGTCATGCTTAAGAAACCACACGGTTGAACTATCAATGAAACTTGGCTTTGCGGCCCGCATCTGCGCAAATAATTTGAGCTCAGGAGAAACTCCATGCATGCATTCACAGCCAATCGCCTTCGCCGTCTGGTGATGTTTTTCCTTCTCGCCATCCTCGGCAATGCCGCCGTGGCAGAAAAACTCGATGTCGTCACCAGTTTCAGCATTCTCGGGGACATGACACGGCGCGTTGGTGGTGAGCGGGTGCAGGTTCATACTCTGGTTGGGCAAGACGCTGATGCCCATGTGTACCAACCGACACCGGCTGATGCAAAAACCATCGCTCAAGCCAAACTGGTGATCGTAAACGGCTACGGTTTTGAGGGCTGGATCGATCGATTGGTAAAGGCTTCAGGCTACCGGGGTAAGGTTCTCGTCGCCAGCACCGGGATCAAGACGCTGAAACGCCCGCACGACAAAGGTGAAAAACACGGTCACCACGATCATCACGGCGATATCGACCCGCATGCCTGGCAGGATCTCTCCAATGCCCTGCGCTATGCCGACAACATCGCAAAGGCGCTGATTGAGGCCGATCCGGCGGGGCAGGCCGTGTATCAAGCCAATGCTTCGAAATACAAGCAGGAGATCGCCGCACTTGATAGCGAGGTTCGCAAGTCCTTTGAAGCGATACCGAAAGAACGGCGCAAAATTGTTACCGCACACGATGCTTTCGGTTATTTTGGCCGTGCATACGGCGTTACCTTCATCTCGCCTATTGGCGTTAACACGGACGCCGAAGCTTCAGCCGCCGATATCGGGCGCATTATCAAACAAATTCGTCGGGAAAAAATTCCCGCCGTGTTCCTTGAAAACATTTCCGACCCGCGCTTGCTTGAACGTATCCGTCAGGAGTCCGGGGCAAAGACTGGAGGCATACTCTATTCAGACTCGCTATCAAAGACCGGCGGTCCGGCAGATAACTACCTCGACATGATGCGGCATAACTCAAAGAACATCTCAGCAGCGCTGGCCAATTGATCCTAAAAACCGTAGTTACCAAATTCCAACTGCATTATTTTTGAGAAGCCGATACGCAGGAGGTGGAGCGATACCTGCGAGGACGTGCTT
>JAIFKU010000005.1 GCA_020049495.1 Accumulibacter sp. | reverse complement strand
CTGAGCGAAGCCGACCGTCGCCAACCGCCGCCAGTCGGTACAATCATCACCTACCGCTATCGCGAACTGACCAGTCGGGGGCTGCCGAGATTCGCCAGTTTTCACCGGGTGCGAGAGATTTAGGGCACAACCCTGTTTCGAGGATATACGCCATGCGTCTGACTGAGCATCAAATACACCTTATCCGCCAACTTGCGCAGCAAGTGGCAGGCAGCCAATCACGCGTGCGAGTTTTTGGTTCCCGGCTGGATGATTCTGCGAAGGGTGGAGATATTGATCTCTTGCTTGAACTGGCTGAACCTGTTAACAACCCCGCACTCATTGCCGCGCAGATGTCTGCTCGGGTGTCGCGTGCCCTGCACGGACGTAAAGTGGATGTACTACTTAGTGCGCCCAACCTCATGCGCCTACCAATTCACGACGTGGCATTCAGCGAAGGTAAATTACTATGATTGTGGAACCGAAAATCGCTCTGCGCCTGCACTTATTGGCCCGAAATAAGGATAATCAATGACAACGAACACGCGTAAGGGCATCATCCTCGCCGGCGGCTCGGGCACCCGGCTTTATCCGGCGACGCAGGTGGTTTCCAAGCAACTGCTGCCGATCTTCGACAAGCCGATGATCTACTACCCGCTCAGCACACTGCTGCTGGCAGGAATCCGCGACATTCTGGTGATCTCGACACCGCAGGACACCCCGCGCTTCGAGCAACTGCTCGGCGACGGCAGCCAGTGGGGAATCAATCTGAGCTACGCGGTGCAAGCATCGCCCGACGGGCTGGCGCAAGCCTTCCTGATCGGCGAGCCGTTTGTCGGCAAGGCGACGTCAGCGCTGGTCCTGGGCGACAATATCTTTTACGGGCACGATTTCGCCGGGCTATTGCAGGATGCTTCTTCCCGGCAGGAGGGAGCTACGGTTTTCGCCTATGCCGTCAATGATCCGGAGCGCTACGGCGTGGTCGAGTTCGACGCGCAGGGGCATGCGGTCAGTCTTGAAGAAAAGCCCAAGACTCCCAAATCGCGTTACGCCGTCACGGGGCTCTACTTCTACGACAACCACGTGGTCGAACTGGCCAAGACCATCAAGCCTTCGGCACGCGGCGAACTGGAAATCACCGACCTTAACCGCCTCTATCTGGAACAGGGCAGGCTCAGCGTTCAGACCATGGGCCGCGGTTATGCCTGGCTGGACACCGGTACGCACGAATCGATGCTCGAGGCCAGCCAGTTCATTCATACCATCGAGAATCGTCAGGGACTGAAAGTGGCCTGCCCCGAGGAAATCGCCTGGCGCAATGGCTGGATCGATGACGGACAGCTCGAAAAAATGGCGCAACTGCTCGCCAAATCGGGTTACGGACAGTATCTGAAGGGTTTGTTGCACGACAAGGTGTTCGCATGAAAGTGACGCCGCTGGCCATCCCCGAGGTGTTGCTGATCGAGCCGAAAGTCTTTGGCGACGAGCGCGGGTTTTTCTTCGAGAGCTTCAATCAAAAGGTATTCAACGAAGCAACTGGCCTCGATATCAACTTCGTGCAGGACAACCACTCGAAGAGCGCACAGAACGTACTGCGCGGACTGCACTACCAATTGTCACCAAGGGCGCAGGGTAAACTGGTTCGTGTCATTGCCGGCGAGATTTTCGATGTGGCCGTCGATATCCGCAAGGGATCGCCGACTTTTGGCAAGTGGGTCGCTGAAGTGCTGTCTGTCGGGAATAAACGGCAAATGTGGATCCCGCCGGGCCTCGCCCACGGCTTCCTGGTGCTCAGCGAGTCAGCGGAGGTTCTTTATAAGGCGACTGATTACTATGCGCCGGAATACGAGCGCTGCATTCTCTGGAACGATCCGGATCTGGCAATCGCGTGGCCGCTGGAGGGCGATCCGGTACTGTCGGTTAAGGATTCAAGTGGCGCACCGTTTGTAGGTCGGGCTTCAGCCCGACAATAAAAGGTGAACTGTCGGCCTGAAGGCCGACCCACAGAAAGGAGCCGGGAGATGACCTACAACGACTTGCGCAAGGGTCGCTGGTCTTCACCGGGTCATGTTTACACGCTCACCTTCGTTGCCCGTGCCCGTTTCCCGTTCTTCGAAGATTTCTCCCTTGGACGCATGGTCGTTGCCGAAATGCGTGGCCTGCACGAACAAGCTGTGCTTGATTCGCTGGCTTTCGTGGTCATGCCGGATCACTTGCATTGGCTTGTCACACTTGATCATGGCAAATTGGCTGTTATCGCGCAAACCCTGAAAGGCCGCAGCGCCCGGCGCATCAACAAGATGCGGCAAACCACTGGCCCAATCTGGTAGCCCGGCTACTATGACCATGCCGTGCGTGCCGACGAAGATTTGCGCAACCAGGCCAGATACATTGTCGCCAATCCCCTGCGCGCTGGTCTTGTAGCTTCGCTCAGCAACTACCCTTTGTGGGACTCCGCGTGGCTGGAGATCGGATAAAGAAAACCTTGTCGGCCTGAAGGCCGACCTACAAAGTCGCCGTCGTAGAAAGAAGTTTGTGGGCCGGGCTTCAGCCCGACAGTAGCGCCGAATAAATACATGTATAATTACACCATTCTGTACATTTTGTAGATTGCCATGAAACATGCCACATTCACTGAGGTGCGTAATCACGCCAAGCAGTATTTTGACATTGTCGAGTCAGGTGGATCGGTGCGCGTACTACGCAACGGGAAACCCATAGCCGACATTGTTCCGGTTATGGCTGATTTGCCCTCGTGGAAGCGGCGCAAAGCGCAGCCCCTTATCCTGGATGGTGTTTCGATCAGCCGCTTGATTCTCGAAGAGCGTAAATCGGGCTTATGAACGAGGGGGCCAGATGCACGTTTTCTTCGATTCATCCGCCTTTATAAAACGTTATGTCAGTGAGACAGGAACGGATGCCGTGTTGGCATGGTGTGATAAGGCAACCGAGATCAGTTTGTCCGCTATCGTATTACCCGAAATAATTTCAGCTTTTTGCCGTTTGCATCGTGAGGCCAGGATTACCGATACGCAATATCGGCAATTGAAGTCATTGTTGCTGGCCGATATCGAGGATGCTGCCATTTGCGACCTGTCTCCCGCGGTATTGGGACAGGCGGTTTCGAGTCTCGAAACCAGCGTTCTGCGTGGCATGGATGCCATTCACATTGGTAGTGCGGTGGTCTTGAAGGCCGACGTTTTCATTTCGTCCGATAAACATCAACTCGAAGCGGCCACTCGAGCGGGATTGAAGACCGAAGCGGTTTGAAGAAGAAATATTGTGGATCGAGAAAACCTTGTCGGCCTGAAGGCCGACATAATTGCGAATCGGCTTTCCATAATCTTGAAGTGCAGCAGAGGATCAAATGCGACTAACTGAAAATCAACGTGAGTCGATCAAATCCGTCGTGAGAAGTGTTGTCGGAGAGGAAAGTCGCATCTGGCTTTTCGGGTCTCGCGTCGATGACAGCAAGCGAGGCGGTGACATTGACCTTCTGATTGAAACGGAGACGGTTGTTTCAAATCGGGCAACTGTGCTGTGCCAACTTGAGGGTGCTCTTGTAGTTCAACTCGGCAACCGCAAGATCGACGTCCTGCTCAAGGACGCACATACCGCCGACATCTCCATCTACCATGCTGCCCGACAGACGGGAGTGCTGCTGTGACTTTGACCTATTTGCCCGAACATGCAGATTCTGCGCGTATTGCCCTTGATCTTGCCGAGCGCGAGTCGGCGCATCTTCGCTACACATGCAATACGTTATATGCCGAGACTATTGATCTCGCATGGGTCGAAGTTCTTGCACAACGCGAAGATCTGGCGGAAAAGATTGACGCGTTCGTCGGTCGCTTCGGACGCCTCTAGGATCATATCGGCGAGAAACTATTGCCCGCGTTGGCAAGACTTCTCGGCGAGCAGCCGAAGTCGTTGCTTGATGTTGTGGCTTATTCCGAGCGCATGGGGTGGGTGGAGGACGCGGAAGAATTCATCGGCGCTCGGAAACTACGCAATCTGCTTGTGCATGAATACATGACCGAAACCGAGCTTTTTCATGCTGCATTGATTGCGGCAAAGCCGGCGACAGAATTACTATTCCGCGTTGTTGCTGCAACCAAAGCCGAGGCCAGCATGCGTGGTGTTCTTCATCGGGGTGGTGGCCAGTCATGTTGAATGCGTGAGTAAGACCCTCGGGCTTCAGTCCGACAAAGGCTTAAATATGCACAGTCGGCCTGAAGGTCGACCCACAAGGCCAACCCACAATACAATGTGACGCAATCAGATTGTTGGGATATACTAAAGCGCTATCCATATATCTGAAGAATCAAACCATGGCGACGACTACTGTATTTACTAACAACCGTAGCCAGGCTATCAGGCTTCCCGCTGAACTGCGCTTGCCGGATAGTGTCAAGCGGGTGGACGTTCGGGCACGTGGCTGTGAGCGCATCATCGCCCCAGTGGGTCAAACGTGGGACAGTTTCTTTTTAAGTGACTCCCAAGTACCCGACGATTTCATGGAGACGCGCGCCAGCCAGGATCAGCCTGAGCGCGATGCATTGTGATGCTGCGCTATCTGTTGGACACCAATATCGCGATTTATGTGATCAAATGCAAACCGATCTCGGCATTGCAGTTGTTCAATGAACATGCTGGACACATGGCAATTTCGTCCATTACGCTGGCTGAATTGTTGCACGGTGCTGAAAAGAGCAACGCACCCACACGTTCCCTGGCCGTAGTCGAAGATTTTTGCTCACGTCTGGAGATTTTGCCCTACGGGCCCAAAGCGGCACAGCATTACGGCAGTATTCGCAGCACATTGGAAAAAAGAGGGCAAGCCATTGGCGTGAATGATTTACACATTGCCGCTCATGCCCGCAGTGAAGGACTGACCCTTGTGACCAACAATCTCCGCGAGTTCGAACGTGTGGATGCACTGCAACTGGCCAACTGGGCGCTTTGATTGACTTGGCTTGTAGTTTAGGTCGGGCTTCATCCCGACAACCGAGCTGAGACCCGAAACCGAGTGGGCGGGAAGGGTCCGGCAGGCTTGAACTGGAGTTCAGAAGGCGCTACAATGTAGCTACATTAGAAGTCGCTATTTGAAGGAGAGTTCGATGATGACTGTTGATGTTCGTTCCCGGGTTGAGCCGGAATTGAAGCGGGACGCCGCTGCCGTACTCAAGGCGGCTGGATTGGATGTGAGCACGGCTATTCGTCTGTTTCTGCGTAGTGTTGTGGACACCGGCGGCCTTCCCATACAGGTGCCTCGACCGAACGCCAAGACGCTGGCAGCCATCAAGGCTGCCAAGGCGGGGAAGGTTACAGACACTACGCTTGAAGACCTGTGACCTTGACGCATGTCACGCGCAATCAAGGAGACTAGCCAGTTCAAGTCAGACAAGAAACGAATCAAGCGTTCAGGGCGCTATGACTGGGAGAAGATGCGCTCCGTCGTGAAGGAACTGATGAATGACCGCCCTCTGGACGAGAAGCACCGCGACCATAATCTCTCGGGCGAGTACGAAGGCGCACGCGAGTGTCACGTTGCGCCCGACTGGTTGCTCGTTTACGACAAGAATGGCGATACCAAAACGGGAGCGCTGACGCTGATTCGAACGGGTTCGCACAGTGAGTTATTTTGAACTTTTCCCGTATTGATAAGCCTTGTAGGTCGGGCTTGTAGGTCGGGCTTCAGCCCGACAACAGAGAAAAACAGCTTTCCCATTCGCAGGTATTGAATCCAAAGGCATTTCCGTGTAGTGTGTTCAACTATTGAACGCACTCGGGTGACCTGTTGTGCTGAGCGAAGACCTTCGATACAAACTGCTAAAGCTTCTCGCCGAAGAGCCACAGATCAGTCAGCGTGATCTTTCGGGGCGTTTGGGCATTAGCGTCGGAAAGACGAATTATTGTCTGAGTGCCCTGGTGGATAAGGGCTTGGTGAAGATCAACAACTTTCGCCGGGCAAACAACAAGCTGGCCTATGCTTACTTACTGACGCCAAGTGGGATAGAGGAAAAGGCGCGGGTTACAGTCAGCTTCCTTCAGCGCAAGATGCGTGAATATGCCGAACTGCAGGAAGAGATCGAGGCTTTGAGACAGGAAACGCTGGTTTCCAGTGCGCCGTTATCCCAGAAGAATCCTATCGGAGATACAAATTGATCCCGGCTACAGCACGTGCAGAGCAGACTGCCGAGTCAGGCTGGTATGTCGTCTATACCAAACCGCGTCAGGAAGAACGCGCCCGGGAGAATCTGAGCAACCAGGGATACACCTGCTTTCTGCCCACACTCAGGGTTGAGCGCTTGCGCGCGGGGCATCGAGTGGTGCTCGCGGAAGCCCTGTTTCCACGCTACCTGTTTGTTTATCTTGAAGTAGGCCGCAGTAACTGGTCGACCATCCGCAGTACCCGTGGCGTCGCTCGTCTGGTCGAGTTTGGCGGTGTGACCGCGAGAATTCCATCAATCCTGATCGACGCGCTGCTTGAGCAGCCTGCTCCGCAGAAGGAGTTGTTTGCCGTCGGTGAGCAGTTGAAAGTGATAGCCGGGCCGTTTGTCGGGATTGAGGCAGAATTGTTGCGTCTCTACGAGGCACGAGATGGTGAAGCGAGAGTGGTCGTGCTGATGGATATCCTGACCCGACCGCAACAAATCAGTCTGCCAGCCAGCGCTGTACGCAAGGCCGCCTAGGAGCCAGTACGAATAGCCCTCTCCTGCGGGAGAGGGTGCGCGGCAGCGCGCAGCGCGGTGATGGCACGATGTAGGTCGGGCTTCAGCCCGACATGTTGTTGGAGTAATCGCGTTTTTTGGAATGACGCTCAATCCAAGGGCGGTAGCGTGCCTGAGGTGATGGTCACCAACAAGGGTAAAAGATGAGGCTTGACGATAAAACACGCAGTATCATCAAAAATGAGGTTGCCAGTCAGTTTGGGGAGGCGACCGTTGTGCGCCTATTTGGCAGCCGGGTTGATGATGCGCAGCGCGGCGGTGATATTGATTTGTTTATTGAGCCGAAACAGATCTTGGAAAATCGCATCCAGGAGGAATGCCGTCTGTCGGCTAGCTTGTATATCAAACTGGGCGGCCGCAAGGTGGATGTGTTGATAAGGGATGCGCTTAAACCATTACTGCCGATTCATGAACAAGCACTGCGTACGGGGGTCATTTTATGACTGATGCACAAAGCAATCTGTTTATTGCAGAGCAACTCGTTCGGATTACTGCAAAAGAAGCGCGTTATCTTGAGCGGACAGTGAATCGACTTCGCAACGTGAACATTGACTTGGCTTGGGTTGAATCGCTTGAGAATAACGATGAACACAGTGAAATGCTGGACGCTTTCGTGTCTCGATTCGGACGGCTGCAAGATACGCTGGGCGATAAACTACTGCCCGCGATACTGCGGCTAAACCTTGAAAAAACCGGTTCGCAACTCGATAACCTGCTACGCGCAGAAAAATTAGGCTGGATCGAATCAACCCAAATCTGGATCGAAATTCGCGAACTCAGAAACCGTTTGATACACGAATACATGGAGTCGGCAAACGATCTGCTGAGCGCATTGCACCAAGCTTTGCAATGCGCTCACAAATTAGGTGAGACACAATTGCTGATGGCGGAGGCTGTGCAAAAAGTGCACGCGAAATGAAGAGTCTTTTAAATTCTTGCAACTATAAATCCTGATTCGTTGCCCAGAAGTTTGGCGAAAATGAGTCACAGCCAGTGCTGCTACACAGCCGGGCGCTACGCGTTCTGGCAAACAAGCAAGCCAATCAAGCCGAAATTTCCGCGCAACTGTGGCCATTCCGGAGGCTTTGTCCCTGCATTACCTGTTTGTCTACCGCGGTAGCGCGGTGAGGGCACGATGTAGGTCGGGCTTCAGCCCGACATGTTGATTGGCATTAGAACAAAAATTACTAATGGGGAGTTTGATTCAGATGAGCACAGCCACCATTCGTCCGGTATTGCTTTGTGGAGGTTCGGGTACCCGTTTGTGGCCACTGTCCCGGACACACTACCCGAAGCAGTTTCTCCGCCTGGCGGACGAATTTTCCTTGCTGCAAAACACCTTGCGTCGTTTAGACGGACTAGCAGGGTTAGGGGTGACAATCGCCGTTGCCAACGAAATTCATCGATTCCTTCTCGCTGAACAATTTCGAGAGATCGGTCTTAAGGGCGACATACTGCTCGAGCCCGCTGCCCGTAATACTGCACCTGCTGTCGCAGCCGCCGCAATTCATGCCTTGAATCAAGACGGGGAACAAAACGCGCCACTTTTGCTTGTACTTCCTTCCGATCACGTAATTTCCGATGTGGCAGCCTTCAAGCGGGCGATTCAGGCAGCAACACCGCATGCGCAGTCAGGCGCTTTGGTGACCTTCGGCATTGTTCCGAATCGACCCGAAACAGGGTACGGATACATCCGCCGGGGACTTCCCGTTGAAGGAGGATTCGCGCTGGATCGTTTTGTAGAGAAGCCCGATGCGGAAACTGCACAGGGTTATCTCAATACCGGAGACTATCTCTGGAACAGTGGAATCTTCCTGTTCCGTGCAGATTCCTATCTGACGGCTTTGAAGCGCGTTGCACCTGCGATCAAGAGCAATGTTGCCGATGCGGTGGCTAATGCCCGGCAGGATATGGACTTTCTGCGCCTTGATCCAGCCAGTTTTTCGGCGAGTCCATCGGACTCAATCGACTATGCCGTAATGGAAAAAATCAGTGATGGCGTGGTTATTCCGCTTGATGCGGGATGGAACGATATTGGAGCGTGGGATGCCCTGGCGGTTCTGGGAAATACCGATGCTTCGGGTAATACGGTACAAGGCGACGTGCTGGTCATCGATACACAGGACTCCGTCATTTACTCAGATGGTCGGCTGGTGGCCACGGTTGGCGTCAGTGACCTGGTTGTCGTGGCAACCAAGGATGCGGTGCTGGTGGCCGACAAGTTAAATGCGCAGGCGGTAAAGAAAATCGTGGAGGTTTTGAAAAGCACTTCCCGCCCGGAAACCGAGTTCCAACACATCGTGCATCGACCCTGGGGAAGTTACGAAGCTCTGGCTTACGCACCGAGATACCAGGTCAAACGCATCCTGGTGAAACCCGGTGCAAGTCTCAGCCTGCAGAAGCATCATCATCGCGCCGAGCACTGGGTCGTGGTCAAGGGCACGGCGAAGATCGTGCGCGGCGAAGAAACACTCCTGCTCTCCGAAAATCAGTCCACTTATATTCCTTTGGGCGTGATTCACCGCCTGGAAAATCCTGGCAGAATCGATCTGGAAATTGTTGAGATTCAGTCCGGCAGTTATCTGGGTGAGGATGATATCGTTCGTTTTGACGACAATTACGGTAGATAGAAAATGAATAAAACAGCACTTGTTACGGGTATCACGGGTCAGGACGGTGCCTACCTGGCCGAATTCCTGCTCAAGAAGGGTTACATCGTGCACGGCCTCAAGCGCCGTAGCTCGCTCTTCAACACCGACCGTATCGACCATCTTTATCAGGATCCGCACGTCGATAACCGGAAGTTCATCCTGCACCACGGCGACCTGACGGATTCCACCAACCTGATCCGCATCATCCAGCAAGTCCAGCCCGACGAGATCTACAACCTTGCCGCCATGAGTCATGTGGCCGTCAGTTTCGAAACCCCCGAATACACCGCCAACGCCGATGGCATCGGCACCTTGCGCATTCTTGAAGCCATCCGCATTCTCGGCCTTGAAAAGAAAACCCGTTTCTACCAGGCCAGCACTTCCGAACTTTACGGCCTCGTTCAGGAAACACCCCAGAAGGAAACCACACCCTTCTACCCGCGCAGCCCCTACGCCGTCGCCAAACTCTATGGCTACTGGATCACTGTAAACTACCGTGAGGCCTACGGTCTTTTTGCCTGCAACGGCATCCTTTTCAATCACGAAAGCCCGTTGCGCGGCGAAACTTTTGTCACACGCAAGATCACCCGCGCTCTGGCGCGCATCAAACTTAACCTGCAGGACTGCCTCTACCTTGGCAACATGAATTCATTGCGCGACTGGGGACATGCCCGCGATTACGTTGAAGCCCAGTGGCTGATGCTGCAACAGGACAAGCCGGAAGACTTCGTCATCGCCACCGGCGTGCAATACAGCGTTCGTGACTTCGTGAACGTTGCCGCGAAAGAACTCGGCATCGCTATAACTTGGCAAGGGCATGGCGTCGAAGAAACTGGCACCGACCAGAATGGTAAGGTCATCGTCAAGGTCGATCCGCGCTACTTCCGCCCTACCGAAGTCGAAACCCTTCTTGGCGACCCGACCAAGGCGAAAGAGAAACTAGGCTGGACGCCAAAGATCACCTTCGATGAGCTCGTCTCGGAAATGGTGCGCGAAGACCTCAAGAGCGCCGAGCGTGACGAACTCGTCAAGAAGCACGGCTACGCTGCCTTTGATTATCACGAGTAAGCGAATCGTCTAGGAAAGGGCTGATTAAGTGAATATTCGTCATTCCGGCGAAAGCCAATGGGATGGACTCCTCCCCCCTCACGGCGTCATTCCGGCGAAAGCCAATGGGATGGACTCCTCCCCCCTCACGGCATCGAAGTGCCAAACTGGGAGTGTCATCAACCAGTCAAGAGAAGGAAGGAGTCCGAAATGAACGTTACACGTATTGGCCTTGATTTGGCAAAGAACGTCTTTCAAGTTCACGGTGTTGATCGGCAGGAGTCCGCGATCGTCAAGCGCAAACTCAGTCGCAGCCAGGTGCGCGGCTATTTCGAGAAACTTTCCCCCTGCCTGATCGGGATGGAGGCCTGCGCCAGCGCCCATTACTGGGCACGCGAGTTTGGCCGAATGGGCCATCAGGTCAAGCTCATCGCCCCCCAGTTCGTCAAACCGTACGTCAAGAGTCAGAAGAACGACGCCAATGATGCCGAGGCCATCTGTGAAGCGGTGGGGCGCCCCAACATGCGCTTTGTCGCCGTCAAGACGGAGGCGCAACAAGATGTCCAGGCTATCCATCGCATCCGCAGCGAACTGGTCCGGCAACGCACGGCCAAGGCCAACCAGATCCGCGGCCTGCTGGGCGAATACGGGATCGCCGTGCCTATCGGTATCGGCGCGCTGCGGCGTGCCCTGCCGGAACTCCAGGAGGACGCGGAGAACGGCCTGAGCGGCGTGTTCAGGCGTCTGCTGACCGGACTGCGTGAGGATCTGGAAAACTTCGATACCCGCGTTGCGGCGCTGGATGAAGAAATTGCCATCGCCGCCCGCGATGATGCCGTGGCACAGCGCCTGCAGAGCATTCCGGGCATCGGGCCGATGGGGGCGACAGCTTTGGTCTCTGCCGTCGGCGATGCTCGGCAATTCAAGCGCGGACGGGACATGGCCGCCTGTTTGGGGCTGACCCCGGGTCAGCACAGCAGTGGTGGCAAGGAACGGCTCCTGGGGATCAGCAAGCGCGGCGACAGCTATCTGCGCCTGTTGCTGATTCATGGCGCCCGGGCCGTGCTCAAGGTGGCCGGCAGGAAAACAGACCCGCGCAGTTGTTGGGTGATGAACATCGCCGCCCGGCGCCACAAGAACGTGGCGGCGGTGGCGCTGGCCAACAAGAATGCGCGGATTGCCTGGGCGTTGCTGACCCAGGGTGGCGTGTATGACGCCAGGCATGGCATGGCGGCGACTGCCTGAGTCGCTATCGAGAAACGAAACTCTTTCAACCCGCGATTGCAAAAGAGAGAAGAGTGATGGCAAAACGGTCGAACCGGCGGTGGGAGAGACTGAGGATTCCGGTGGCCCTTGAGGCCGAAAAGCCGATAAGTCCCCACCGCGCGCATGCCCATCATGGCCAGGTGCAATCAACATGTGCCACCAACAGGTCGGATATACGGTCGCAGTCGCACCCATTTGCCAAATCTCAACTCACTCTTGCAAATAGGGAGGAGTCCATATACGGAATCCAG
>JAIFKU010000132.1 GCA_020049495.1 Accumulibacter sp. | reverse complement strand
TCGAATATGTGCCTGCCATTGACGTCCCGACAAATTTGCCGCCGCAAGCCCTTAACAAGAATGTTGTCACGATCATCGAGAAATGGGAAAGTCTGGAGGATTTGCTGGCACATATTTCAGCACCGCATATGCTTGCCTATGCTGAAAAAGTGAAGGACATGGTTGAAAGTAAATCGCTCAAGATTCTGAGAGAAGCGTAGCCTGTCCTGGGTTAAGTGTGAGGCTGTGAAAATATCGAGCTGGCACAACTCCCTCCTTCGTCACCCCGGCGAATGCCGGGGTCCAGTTCGTTCATCTAATTGATTTAATTGACGTCGGTGGTGCGCACTGGATCCCGGCACCCCAAGGGCACTTCCTTCGGGGCGCCTACGCCGGGAAGACGAATTTATAAGCCTGTGCCAATTTTTTCACAGCCTCTGAGGCAAGACGTTTCCGGGCAGAGTACCTGCTTAAGCTGCGTCTCTCCCGGGGCAGCAATCGCGTCGCTGTTTGTCGTTGAAAAAATGCCTGTTTTCTGGAGATTCAAGCATGAGCCTATCGATGTATGAAGCAAGCGCCCCCTGTTTTGCAAGCATGCTGCGCAATCTGGATGCGATCCTCGCCAAGGCGCTGGAGTATGCCGTCGCGAAGAAGATTGATCCCTCCGTGCTGCTGACGGCAAGACTCTTTCCCGACATGCTTAGCCTTCTCAGGCAGGTGCAGATTGCCAGCGATCACGCCAAGGGCGCCGTCGCCCGTCTGGCCGGTGTCGAGGTTCCCAAGTATGAGGATAGCGAGCAGAGTTTCGAGGAAATTCGGGCGCGCCTCGCCAAGACGATCGCCTTCGTCGAAGCCATCTCTGCCGGACAGATCGATGGCTCCGAAGAGCGGGAAATCTCGCTCAAGGTGGGTGGCAAGGAGATGACCTTCAAGGGCATGCCCTATCTGGTCGGTTTCGCTTTGCCGAATTTCTATTTCCATCTGGTGACGGCGTACAACATTCTGCGTCACAATGGCTTGGAAATCGGCAAGCGTGACTACATCGGCAATCCGTAGGTCGCTATCGTCTGGTTAAAGGCAGGTCAACAAGATTTCTTCGTCTTGCGACGGGAGGAGGCGGCGACGAGCAAGCCGCCGGCGACCACGGTTGCAATTCCGAGCAGGGTGATGGTATCCGGAAAATCACCAAAGACCAGAACACCAATAATGCTGACCCACAGCAGTTGTACATAGGCAAACGGAGCAAGGAGCGAAGCCGGGGCGTACTCAAGGGCCTTGATGATGGTGAAATGGCCCATGCCGGATGTGATCCCGATCAGAGCGAAGAAAAAAAGGCCTCTCGGGGTCGGAACTACCCAGACAAAAGGCAGGGCCGTGCTCATGACCACCGTTCCCACCAGCAGGACGCAAAACAGCGAGTTGATCGAATCCTCTTTCTTCGAGATCATCCGGGTGAGAATCTGGTATGAGGAGTAACACAGGGCAAGTCCAAGCGGCAGCAATGCGGCCGGAGTGAACAAGCCGCCGCCCGGCCGGACGATGATCAGGACTCCGGAAAATCCGAGCAGCACGGCGGTCCAGCCCAGCGGGCCGACTTTCTCGCCGAGAAAAATGACTGCCAGCAGCGTCAGCAGGACGGGATGGATGAAACTGATGGCCTGCGCCTCGGCAATCGGCATCGTACGGTAAGCGAGCACGATGAAGACGGTGCCTGCGGTGAGCAGCGCCCCGCGCAGCAACTGCATGCTGGGAAAAGCGGTACGCAACATGCGGCGACCGCGTCCGGGCAGGAAGATCATCAGCAAGAGGACGAGGGGCACCGCATAGCGGGCCCAGACGATCATCGTCACCGGGTAGTCGCGAGCCTGGTACTTGGACAGCGAATCGACCACGGCATAGGCGATGGTGGCCAGAACCGCCATCACGATACCGCGGCCGTGCGTCGAGTGCGCGGCAGATCCCTGCATCTTGTTTGAACTCATCGCTTCATCCGGTAAGCCACCGGGAACGTAGCGATGAGTCGACACGGGATGTCAGGGGCTGCGGATAAAACAGGGGAATACGGAAGGGTTCGTGAACGCTCATGCATATTGGCTGTCAGGTCAATAGATGCAATTCATGGGTTGGCTGTTATCAACGCAGGGGGCGATTATAATCGACTAGCCGTCGTACTCCAGGGCAATTGCATGAATGTTTTTGACATGCCGATATGGCTCCAAATGGCCAATTTATTCAAAGTAGTGTCGTCCCGGCGAAAGCCGGGACCCAGCTTGTGCCCCACAAACCTGGATTCCGGCTTTCGCCGGAATGACGATGCTAAAATTCAGCCGGCTGCTGACGATTCTATCGGCCTTCATGCAATCGCCCTGCGTCGTACCCCGACGACGAGTCCGAAGCACTGAACGTTCTGCTATACTTTTTCCCTTTTTTCAGGCTCAGGCGACACATCCCATGGCCATAAAATATCAGATCATCCCGGTTACGCCTTTCGAACAGAACTGCAGTCTCCTGTGGTGTGATGAAACCCTGCGTGCGGCGGTCGTCGATCCGGGCGGGGATGTCTCGCGCATTCTGAGTGCGGTAAAAAAGAACAATGTCGTGCTGGAGAGAATTCTGGTGACGCACGGGCATATCGATCACGCCGGTGCCGTCGCTGAACTGGCCGGGACGCTTTCATTGCCGATCGAAGGTCCGCAGCGCGAGGATCAGTTCCTGATCGATGCTCTGCCCGAGCAAGGCCGGATGTACGGTTTTCCCGCGGTGCGTGCGTTCGCGCCTGATCGCTGGCTGGAGCAGGGCGATAGCGTACGTTTCGGCCATGTCGAGATGGCTGTGCTGCACTGTCCGGGGCATACCCCCGGACACGTGGCTTTCTTCAATGCGCCCGGCCGGCTGGTTCTTGTCGGTGACGTTCTGTTCAAGGGATCGATCGGCCGTACCGATTTTCCGAGGGGCGATTTTGCTACGCTGATTTCGTCCATTCATGGCCGGCTCTGGTCGCTGGGTGACGATGTTGCCTTTATTTCCGGGCACGGGCCGATGTCGACCATCGGTGCAGAACGGCGGAGCAATCCTTTTTGTGGCGACTGATCAGGACTCCGCTCGCCAGGAGGGCTGGGCACGGACCTACCAGTTGCTGATCGAGGTGGCAGAACCGGTGCGTGTGTGTGTCGGTCGTCTGGGGATGTGCGATTTTCCGGCCGGGCTGTATGTGTACACTGGGAGCGCACTGCGTAACTTCGAGGCGAGAGTGAGCCGCCATTTGTCCGTGACGAAAAAAATGCACTGGCACATTGACTATCTGCTTGCTGCGGCGGGCGTCCGTGTGATTGAAGTGTTACGACATGCTGAAGCGGAATGTGTCGTCAATCAGCGAGTGGATGGTGTGGTTCCGGTCAAGGGCTTCGGCGCAAGTGATTGTCGCGCAGGCTGCATCAGCCATTTGAAGCGGCTGGTCTGAGGCTTTAGCTCAGCACGAGGAGTCGTGCCGGGCCGGATCAGTCGTGCTGGTCGATGTTGATTCTGGCGGCCCAGTAAAAGGCAGCAATCTGTGCTTTTGCATGCGTTTCCGGACTGATTCCGTATTCGGAAAGTATCCTTTCTGCATTCGCGAAATCACCGGATTCACCGCTGATGACGGCAGAAAGAAGATGACCGAGCATCCCTCCCCGCTCTGGAGATCTCAGCGCTTCCACCGTTTCGTCATGAAGCGGAAGTTCCTTGAGAATCTCTTCCATCGGGGCATTGATCAGGACATCAAGCAATGAAAACAGGCCGGTCATGAAGGCATTGTCGCAAAGCATAGTCATGTCGGGCGACGGAGCGATGGCCTTGCCCAGCAACTCAAGCTGACGGCCGCGTGCAGCAGCAAGCTGCATCAGCGGGTTCGGGGCACTGCCGTCAGCCAGTCTGTTGGCATAAATCAGCAGTTGCAGCCAGCGCTGAAGCTGACGACGCCCGAGAATGGCGATGGCCTGCGAAAAATTGCTGATCTTGGTTCTTGCGCCAACTGCGACCGAATTGACCAGGCGCAGCAGGTTGTACGAGAGCTTCGGTTCTTCGCGGAAAATTTCTTCGATCTTGTGGGTGTCGCCATCCTGTATCACGAGGTTCAGGAGTTTGAGCAACTTCAGACGGGTGAGATCAGGTTCCTTGCCGAAATGCGGCGTGCGTGCGGTCAAAAAGTGGCTGTCGCACCAATCGAATCCCTTGCTGATCAGCCAGTCAAACATCTCGAGGGTGCCGACACCTGTCGCGATCTTGCGCAAGCCGGCTTCACCGGCATAGGTAAGGTCAGCGGCCGGTAAATCCTGACGGGCATAAGCCGCCTCGAAGCGGACATAATTGAACGCCGATAGCGGTGCTTGCCGGACAAGACTGGCGCTGTCAATGTCCAGGCCGATGCGATAACCCAGGCTACGAAGCCCCTTGCAGCGTGCCATGGCCTCGGCACTGTCGGGGCTTGATGCCTGAAGCATGAAAACGATCTGGCTGGGATCAAAGGCATCAACAAACGCACTGTCTTCCAGCCACGCCGGACTGGCGGGAGCAATCATCGGCAGCATGTTGGCCAGTGGCGCTGCGTCAGATCCGGAAAAACAACGGACAAAATCCTCGCTTCCGGCGCTCAGGATGCTGGCCGGCTGCCAGTCGATTGCAGCCCAGCTATGGTCAGCAGCGAGGACAGGACGAAAGAAGAAATAAGGTACTGGCATATGGGTGGCATTTGTGTATCGATTCAAGCTATGCGTCATTTTAACCCAGATTAACAAACTCTGATAGAGTTGTAATCGGGCCAGAATAGCGCCATTCCTGAATTCGTGTGGGATCAATATAATGAGCATTCACAAGCTGGCGCGGATGCCATCTGTTTTATCCGTCGGCTGTGAATATCCGATCATCGGCCTTTTGTGAGTTGCAATAATGAGCGTAAACTGACGTGTCTGACCGGAGCTGACGATGCCGTTAGCGGAACGCTTCCCCACGATTGATAGCTATGAACACCCATACCCTCGATAAAGTGCTTGCCGCTCCTTTTTGCAAACAAACCCCACCGGATTTCCACGCCCTGTTCTCAGAACGAGCGCGTGCGATCCAGAGTTCGGCCATTCGCGAGATCCTCAAGGTGACCGAACGTCCCGAAGTGATTTCCTTCGCCGGGGGCTTGCCATCGGCGGCGACCTTCCCCGTCGACAGGATGCGCGCCGCCTTCGAGCGGGTGCTTTCCACCAATGGCCGTGCAGCGCTGCAGTACAGCACCACAGAGGGCTATGCGCCGTTGCGCGAGTGGGTTGCCGCGCAGGTCGGCACGCCGCAGGCACCCGTATCGCCCGATGAGGTGCTGATGGTTTCCGGTTCGCAACAGGGGCTGGATCTGCTGGCCAAGGTGCTGGTCGATCCGGGCGACACGGTACTGGTGGAGACACCGACCTACCTGGGTGCTCTGCAGGCTTTCTCGCTGTTTGCCCCAAACTATGTGTCGATTGCCTCGGATGAGGATGGACTACTGCCGGAGGCGTTGAGCGATGCCCTGCGCGGCGCAAAATTCCTCTACTGCCTGCCGAATTTCCAGAACCCGACTGGTCGACTGATGTCGGAAGAACGGCGCTATCGGCTTGCCGAACGTGCGCGGGAGCTTGATCTGCTGATTCTTGAAGACGATCCCTACGGTGCCCTGTCCTATGATGGGGAAACGCCGCCTTCGATCCGTTCGCTGGCCCCGGAGCGCACCGTCTATATGGGCTCGTTCTCCAAGGTACTGGCGCCGGGCTTGCGTCTCGGCTACGTGATTGCGCCGACGGCACTGCGCGCCAAGCTGGTGCAGGCCAAACAGGCGACCGATCTGCATACGGCAACGCTGTCGCAGATGGCGGTTTACGACGTGATCAAGGATGGCTTTCTCGATACGCACATCCCGACGATCCGCAAGCTCTACCGTGAGCAATGTGCTGCCATGCTGGCGGCGCTGGCGCATTACATGCCGGAAGGGGTACGCTGGAATGCACCGCGTGGCGGCATGTTCCTGTGGGCTGAACTGCCGAGGGGAATGGATGCTTCCGCCGTACTGGCGAAAGCCGTAGAACAGAACGTGGCCTTTGTTCCGGGCGCCCCGTTCTTTGCTGCCAATCCGGTCATCGAGTCACTGCGTCTGGCCTTCGTGACGGTACCGCCGCCGCGGATCGAGCAGGGTGTCGAATGTTCACCCCGGCGAAAGCCGGGGTCCAGTTCGTTGATTCTTCTGGATTCCGGCCTTCGCCGGAATGACGGATTTGGAATACTTCAGCGTTTCCTTAGCGGCCCTTCACTTCGTCGCGTAACTCGCGGCGCAGGATCTTTCCGATCGGCGTTTTCGGCAAGGTATCGCGGAAGTCGATATGGTGTGGTCGCTTGTAGCCGGAGAATTGCTCCCGGCAGTACTGGATGACCTCCTCTTTGCTCAGCTTCGGGTCTTTTTTAACGATGATCAGTTTGACTGCTTCGCCTGTTTTTTCATCGGGTACGCCAATGACCGCGCATTCAGCCACACCCGGGTGCATCATCATGACGCTTTCGATTTCATTCGGATAGACGTTGAAACCTGACACCAGGATCATGTCCTTCTTGCGATCCGTAATCGTTACATAGCCATTGCTGTCCATGTGTCCGATATCGCCTGTTTTGAGCCAGCCGTCCTGCATGGCCCGGGCAGTTTCTTCCGGGTTGTTCCAGTAGCCTTTCATGACTTGCGGGCCGCGTACGCAAATCTCCCCGGTGTGTTTCTCGATGTCGGTGGTTCGCGCCCACAGCGGCAGTTCTTCGAAAGCCTCGTTACGGATGCTGACTTCGGTCGACGATACGGGCAGGCCGATCGTGCCGTCCCAGGGTGCGCCAAGCGGCACGCAGCAGACACCGGGCGAGGTTTCGGTCAGGCCGTAAGCTTCGGTGACGTAGGCACCGGTCACCTGGTGCCAGCGGTCGGCTACCGGCTTTTGCACGGACGCACCGCCACCGACAACGACTTTCAGTGAGGAAAAGTCGAGCTTTTCGAATCCGGGTGTATGCAGCAAGCCGTTGAATAAGGTGTTGACACCGGTCATCACGCTGAATTTCCACTGCCTGAGCTCCTTGACGAAGCTCGGCAGATCGCGCGGGTTGGTGATCAGGACATTCAGACTGCCCCACTTCATGAAGGCCAGTGTCGAGGTGAGGCAGAATATGTGGTACATCGGCAAGGGCGCGATGACGATCTCCTGACCTTCGCGGAAACTGGCGGAAATCCACTGGTTGGTCTGCTCCAGATTGGCCAGCATGTTGTAGTGCGTGAGGATGGCGCCCTTGGCTACGCCCGTCGTGCCTCCCGTGTATTGCAGGAAGGCAATATCGTCCTGGGTGACCTTGATCGGTGTGAACGGGACGCTTTTCCCTTGCCTGAGCGCCTTGCGCAGCGGCATGGCGCTCTCGATGCGCCAGCGCGGAACCATCTTCTTGACCCGCTTGATGATGAAATTGAAGAGCCAGCGCCTGGGCGCGGACATCATGTCGCCAATCTGTGAGGTGATGACATGCTCGACCGAGGTGTTGTTGAGCACTTTCTGCAGGGTACCGGCAAAGTTTTCGAGGATGATGATGGCCTTGGCGCCCGAGTCCTTGAGTTGGGCTTCCAGTTCCCTTGCGGTGTAGAGCGGGTTGACGTTCACCACCGTCATGCCGGCGCGCAGGATGCCGAACAGAACCACCGGATACTGCAACAGGTTGGGCATCATGACAGCCACCCGGTCGCCCTTGCTCAGGCCGTCGAGCATTTGCAGAAAGCCCGCAAAGCGTTTCGACATCTGGTCGAGATGGGTGAAACTGAGGCTCTTGCCGAAGTTGCTGAAGGCCGGTTTGTCGGCAAACTTGCGGATTGTTTCGTCGAACATGTCCAGTACCGAAGCATACTGGGCGATGTCGATATCTGCGGGGATGCCTGCCGGATAGCTTTTCAACCAGATTCTCTCGACCATGTCTTTTTCTGCCTTGATTCAGGTAATTAACTCTAAGGAAATGCTGAAGTATTCGTCACCCAAGAGGACTTGAGCCCAAGGTCCCGTTACCTTCAGGCGTCATCCCCGCGCAGGTGGGGATCCAGAATGTTGATCTAACTGGGTTCCCGCCTACGCGGGAACGACGGAAACGAAAAAGTCAGCACTTACCTAAAGAAGAGTAGCCAAAAATGCAGGCCGCTGCAAACAATCGTTTTACGTCCTTTGCGCACATTACAATATCCAGATGAAAGCGATCTACTGGCAACAGGCTTCTTCAGAATTGGCGCAGGCCGACCCGGTGATGGCTGGCATTGTGGCGCGTTACGTGGGTGATACGCTCGTTTCGCGCGGCGATCCCTTCGCTACCCTGACGCGATCGATTGTCGGCCAGCAGATTTCGGTCAAGGCCGCGGATAGCGTCTGGTCGCGCTTTGTCGCCGCAGTGCCGGCGATAACTCCCGCCGATGTGCTGGCCGCCGGTACTGAGCTATTGCGCGGCTGTGGCCTTTCTGCGCGCAAGGTCGAATATGTCGGAGATCTGGCGCGGCATTTCATCGACGGGAAAATCCATGTGACCCACTGGTCGGCCATGAGCGATGCTGAAATCATTGCCGAACTGACCGCCGTGCGCGGTATCGGCGTGTGGACCGCCGAGATGTTCCTGATCTTCAATCAGTTGCGCCCGGATGTTTACCCGCTCGATGACATCGGCCTGCAAAAGGCCGTGGCGGTGAACTACTGTGAGGGCCAGCGGCCGGCTCGGAGCGAACTCGCCAGAATCGGCGAACGCTGGCGTCCGTGGCGTTCGGTAGCGACCTGGTATCTGTGGCGCAGCCTTGATCCGCTGCCGGTTGACTACTGATTTCCCAAGCTTTCAGTTTGGTGTAAGCCGGCATTGCGTACAATGGCGGCAACATTTTGGCGTTTCCTGACAAACCTTTCAAAAAGAGACTGGCATGCCTCTGAATAACGTTCCATCCGGAATTTCCCTTCCCAATGATTTCAACGTCATCATCGAGATTCCGATGGATGCCGATCCGGTCAAGTACGAGGTCGACAAGGCCAGCGGGGCGATTTTCGTCGATCGCTTCATGTCCACGGCAATGCATTACCCCTGTAATTACGGCTATATCCCGCACACCATTTCCGCTGATGGCGACCCGGTTGACGTCCTGGTGGTGGCGCAGTTTTCCTTGCCGCCGGGGGTTGTCGTTCGCTGTCGTCCGGTCGGCATGCTCGACATGGAAGATGAGGCCGGCGGCGATGCCAAACTACTTGCCGTGCCGGTTGACAAACTGACGAGGATGTACCGCAGTGTTGTTACTACGCGTGATCTGCCGCAGATCCTGCTCGACCAGATCTCGCATTTCTTCGCCCACTACAAGGATCTGGAACCCGGCAAGTTCGTGAAAATCAGGGGCTGGCTCGATGCCGAAGAAGCAAAAAAGGAGATCATGGAAGGTGTCAGGCGCTTCGATGAGGCCAAGGAAAAGCCTGCCTACTGATCCCGGCCCGGTGCTTGCGTGACCGTCCGTCAAATGAGAACACACCCTAGGCTTTGGGTTAGAATGGCTGCCGTTTCAGCACCGGCTTGAACCCGATGAAAACCAGCTTCCTCGACTTTGAACAGCAGATTGCCGACCTCGAAGGCAAGATCGAAACCTTGCGCTTTGCGCAGGACGATTCGGTGGTCGATATTTCCGAAGAAATCGGCCGGCTCGAAAAGAAAAGTCAGATCCTGACCAAGGAGATTTACGCCAAACTGACGCCCTGGCAGATTTCGCAGGTTGCACGGCATCCGCAGCGTCCCTTCACGCTCGATTACCTCAGGCTGATTTTTACCGATTTCGAAGAACTGCATGGCGATCGCGCCTTTGCCGACGATCACGCCATCGTCGGCGGCCTGGCGCGTTTCAACGGCCAGTCGGTGATGGTCATCGGCCACCAGAAGGGCAACGATACCAAGGAAAAACTTTACCGCAACTTCGGCATGCCGCGCCCGGAAGGCTATCGCAAGGCCCTGCGCCTGATGCGTCTGGCCGAGAAATTCGGCATTCCGGTGCTGACCTTCATCGACACGCCGGGCGCCTATCCGGGTATCGACGCCGAAGAGCGCAGTCAGTCCGAGGCCATCGGGCGCAATCTTTATGTGATGGCCGAGTTGAAGGTGCCGATCATCGTTACCGTGATCGGCGAGGGCGGGTCGGGCGGCGCGCTGGCGATTGGCGTCGGCGACGTGGTGCAGATGCTGCAGTACTCGACTTACGCCGTGATCTCGCCCGAAGGCTGTGCGTCGATACTCTGGAAGAGTGCCGAGAAGGCCAGCGAAGCGGCCGAAATCATGGGCATCACGGCGGCACGCCTGAAAACACTCGGACTGATCGACAGGATCGTCAGCGAGCCGCTGGGCGGCGCGCATCGTGACCCCGCAGCGATGGGGCTGAACCTCAAGAAAGCCTTGCAGGACGCCCTCAAGCAGGTCGGCGCCCTGTCGGTCGGCGAACTGCTGGAGGCCCGCTTCGTCCGTCTGATGGCCTATGGCCGCACCAAAGAGCAAGCCGTCCGCTGATCGGCGCGTCGGCCGTGCACAAGCCGCTGCGGCGAACCCGCTTGTCAGCGCCCTCACCACTTTTCTCGCCACGCGGCTGACGGCGGATTCAGGCCGTTCGCGCCTGTGCGTTGCATTTTCCGGGGGGCGTGATTCGGTGGTCCTGCTGCATGCGCTCGGTCGGCTGAGGGATTCCGGTGGTATGCCATTTGCTCTCTCCGCCGTGCACGTGCATCACGCGATCAGTCCGAATGCCGATGCGTGGGCGGAGTTCTGCGCCGGGTACTGTTCGCGTTATGCCGTGCCGCTTGACATCGTGCGCGTCGCCGTGCCGCGCAACAGCGGCGAGGGACTGGAGGCCGCCGCGCGCCGGATGCGGCAGACCGTATTTGCCGAGTGTGACGCCGACTGGCTGGCGCTGGCGCATCATCGCGACGATCAGGCGGAAACAGTATTGCTCAACCTGCTGCGCGGTGCCGGGATCGCCGGTGCGGCTGGCATGCTGGCCGAGCGTCCGCAGCCGCGCGGGCCGGTTCTTGTCCGTCCGCTGCTCGACGTGCCACGCTCGCTGATCGAGAACTATGCCGCTGAGTACGACTTATGCTGGATCGACGACGAAAGCAACGACGATCTTCACTATCGCCGCAATTTCCTGCGGCGCGAGATGCTGCCCCGGCTTGAGGAGAAATTCCCTGGCACACGCAAGTCACTGGCGCGTGCGGCCAGCCACTTCGCCGAAGGGGCATCGCTGCTCGACGATCTGGCGGCTATTGATCAGGCTGCGCTGCTCACGCCCTCAGGGCGTATCAGCCTGGCCGGATTCAATGCGTTGGCGCCGGCCCGTGCCCGCAACCTGCTGCGCTTCGTCTGGCTCATCGCCGGTTTTCGTGCGCCGGATACGCGCTGGATCGACGAGGCGCGCAAACAACTCGCAACGGCCGATACGCTTTCGGAAACCTGTCTGGCAACGTCTGACGGCGAGTTGCATGTCTATCGCGGAGAGTTGCATATCATCGGCCATTGCCCGGCTGTGTCTGCGGCGCCCTTGCCCTGGTCTGGAGAGGTCGAACTGCCGTGGGCCGGTGGGCAAATCGTGTTCGCGCCGGTGACGGGTTCGGGATTCCGTCGCAGCCTGCTCGTTGAAGGCAATTTTCTGCTCAGCTCGCGGCAGGGTGGTGAGCGTCTGCAACCCAACGCCAAACGGCCGCGCCGTAGCCTGCGCAATCTGCTCCAGGAAGCCGCGATCCCGCCCTGGCAACGCGCGCGCCTGCCTTTCCTGTGGTGTAACGGGCGACTGGTCTGGGTTGGCGGCCTGGGTGTCGACGCGGCTTTTGCCTGCGCACCGGGGGAAGACGGAATCCTGCCCGTCTGGGAATCCGGGTTTCCATAATTTGGCAATGGCGTTACGCAGCAGCTTGGCGTGCAGAGATTTCGCTGGCACAAAATTGACGATGGGGACCGAAGTCCCCACCGGCTTTTCTTTGGTTACAAGGCTCAAGCAGCCTCGGCATAGACCTTAAGCGGCCAGTGCGAAACGCTCATCGTTGGCGTTTAGAGATTTGCTTCATTAACGTCGATCGCCTGACGGGTTGCCTGCTTTCCTTCGTTCGCCCTGTCGAAACCGGTACACCCCCACCTAAGCGTACTCCGCTACGCTTAGGTGGAGGTGGCGGGAATCGAACCCGCGTCCAGAACGCCTCCAGATTGCCGGAATTACAACCATGCTCAGATTATGGGGCCGGAAGGTCCGATTTTCAAGGACTTCAGTGAGTCTTTCCTGGACGCTTCGCGCATTTCACCGTCGAGGTAGTACCAGCGCCCGTTTTCACGCAGAAAACGGCTGCTTTCATGCAGCCGCTGGGCGCGACCGGAAATCCTGTATCGCGCCACGAACTCAACGCTGGCGCTGTCGATTCCACTGGCTTCGTGTTTGATGACCTCCAACCCGAGCCAGCGCGTGTTCCTGTCGTTGGCCAGATCAAGCGCGAGAGGACGTGTTCCGGCGTGCCAGGTGACTAGCAGATACGGCTCAAGGCCAAGGACGTAGGCGCTGTAGCGCGAACGCATCAGGGCCTCGGCCGTCGGTGCCGCGCGGCCCGCGTGGTACGGGCCGCAGCAGGCTTCGTAGCGGTGTGCGGAAGTACAGGGGCAGGGCGCTTTGGCCGGGCTGTCGGGCTTAACAGGCATAGATGAGTCACCACCACACATTATGAAAGACGCAGGCTTGCCCGTTTCCCTCACCCCCCGACCCCTCTGATGGGAAAACTAGCCATTCGACTAGGCCACCAAAGAACGATAGCCAAGTCGCTGGTTATCCCAGAGGGCGAGGGGAGATTCGAGAGTCGCGCGCGCGACTTTCACGCTAATGCTTCATGCCTCCGTGTTCCATGCCCTTGCTGGCGGGCATGGTGGTCTGCAGTTTGCGTACCGGAGCATTGATCTGCTTTTTGCTGCCGTCGTCGAAGCTGAGCGTGATCGGAACCGTGTCGCCTTCCTTGAGCGCTTGCTTCATGCCGATCAGCATGACGTGGTAACTGCCGGGCTTGAGTTCAGCCTGCGCGCCGGCCTTGATGTCAATGCTCCGGACTTCACGCATTTTCATCACGCCGTTTTCGTTGATGTGATTGTGCAATTCGACGGTATTGGCGACCGGACTTTCGGCCTTGACCAGTTGGCGATCGCTCTTGCCGGAATTCCTGATGACCATGAAGGCCCCGGTCGCCGGTGCATTGGGGGGAGCCAGACGGACGTAAGGCTCATGAATCATCAGCTCGGCCTCGGCGGAAAACGAAAAGCAGGGCAGGGCGGCAAGCAGCAGCAAGGCAAGGCGGATAATCGGGCGGGTCATGGGAGTCTCCTTGGTTAAGGCCGGGTTATGGAATGAAGATCAGTTGCTTTTCCCCGTTTTCAGCAGCGCCCTGATTCTATCGACGATCTGCTCGGGTGGCGTTCCGTGCGGCAGGTTGGCAGCAAGCTTGCCGTCGGGGGCGACGACGTAGGTGAAGGCCGAGTGATCGACGGAGTACAGACCGTCGGCATTAGGTTTCTGTTTCATGTAACGGGCGCCGTACTTCCGGGCGACCTGGGCAACCTGCTCCGGCGTGCCGGTGATGCCGGTGATGCCGGGGTGGAAATAGGGCGCATAGATTTTCAGGACATCCATCGTATCGCGCTCGGGATCGACCGAGATCATGAATCCCTTGACCTTCTCCAGTTCGCCCGGCGTCAGTGCAGAAAGGGCCTGCGCGAGAACGGCCAGCGAAGTCGGGCAGACGTCGGGGCAGAAGGTGTAGCCGAAATAGAGGATGACGACCTTGCCGCGATAGTCGGCGAGTGAAACAGTGCCCGTCGGGCTTTGCAGCATGAAGTCGCCGCCGGTGGGCGTTTCCGCAACCTGCAACTGGACATGAGGCGGTCCTTGCACTTTGGCTTGCTGCGCGACCGGTTCCCAGACAAAGGCCAGCCAGAGCAGAATGATAAAGAGGCTGACGATCAACGTAATCCACAGAATTCTGTTCTTCATCATGCTTCTCCCTGTATTCATCGCCCGGCGATTTCGAAACGGAAGGGGACGGCGATTCGCCGCTTGTCTGTCGTGAGCAGAACCGTGGCAGTCCATTCCATCGTGCCGCTGACGCATACCGGCAGGATGGTTTGCCCCGAAAATCGGCCATTGCTGGCTGCAAGTACAGGCCGGTTGTAGCCCATTTTCATTTCGCTGCCGTCGAAGTCGATCTCCATTGTATCGGCTTTGAAACCGGTTATCGAGACACTCAACTGCAGGGGCTGCAGTGGCCGGATCGGGCGCGGTTCGATCGAGAGTTCGAGCCGGCCGCCATTCGGTAGTGTTGTTGTACATGCCTGAAGTCCAAGGTTGCAGGGTGACCCGGGCAGTGTGATATCGGCATTCGGGCGCACCATGGGCGATAACTTGTAGCCAACCACACCCATGATGGCAGCGATCAGCAGGATTATGCTATTGAGCAGGGTGTTTCTGGTCATGGCCTGGTGCTTGTCAGGTAATAAGGTCGCCGGATATGGCCGATGCGCCATACTGTGCACTAGTTCCTTGTTTTGCTATTCTCCTGAGCATAGAGTACCTGATCGGGTCTGTGTGTTGATTATTGACAGTGGCGAATAATGGTGAGCAGCGATAAGCAATCTGCGGTAACTGACGCTGTGTCTATCTGTGCCAGATGTCAGCACAGTGTCGAGGTCAGGGGAATGCAGCAGCTTGTTTGCCTGGCCTATCTGTCCGTGCGGGATCCGGTGACAGAGGATGTCTGCAAGGAATTCGAACCCAAGAGAAAAAAGATTCCCTCTGCTGCCGTTGACTGACCCCGCGCCGAATGTTTCAGCCCTCAGCCACGCGCTTGGCAATATGCGCCAGTGCTTCCTCGACCTGATCGACAAGGATCAGGCACAGATCGCCCGCTTCAAGGGTTTCCAGCGCCGTGTCGATGGCCAGGAATTCACCGTGAATTTCCGTGATGTCCCTGGCCCGTTTGGCATTTTTCAGTCCCAGTTGCAGCAGGGCTAGCACCTCGCCGTCGGCGCGTCCACGTTGGCACTGATCCTGATAGAGAATGACCTGGTCGAACGCATCGCCAAGGATTTCGGTCTGCTGGCGGATGTCCTCGTCGCGCCGGTCACCGGCGCCGCTGATGACGACCGAGCGGCGGCAGTCCGCGCTTGCCGGCAGGTTGTTGATGGCGTTGACCAGCGCCTGGATGGCATCCGGGTTATGGCCATAGTCGGCGATCAGCGTTGCGCCGCGATAATTGAACTGGTTGAAACGTCCGGGTGCGGACTGTGCGTCATTGACAAAGCCGGCCAGTCCGTTGCGGATGACGGCCCAATCAAGTCCGAGGGCCCAGCCGGCGCCGGTGGCGGCCATGGCGTTTTCGATCTGGAAGCCGATGGCGCCATTGGCGGTCACCGGAATTTCAGCCAGCGGAATGCGCTGGCTAAAGCCGCCTTCGGAGGCGACGATCGAATCGCCGTCCAGATAGATGATGCGTTTGCCCTGGGCGCGATGCATGGCCATGACCGGATGGTTGCGGTCGCAGGCAAAGAAGGTGACTTTGCCGGGGCAGGAGTCAGCCATGCGGGCGACCATCGGGTCGACCGCATTCAGCACGGCGACTCCGCTGTCCTTTTTGACGTTTTGTACGATGACGCGCTTGACGACGGAGAGGTCTTCGACGGTGCTGATGTAGGAAAGACCCAGATGATCACCGCTGCCGATGTTGGTGACGACCGCAACATCGCAGCGATCGAAGCCCAGTCCTTCGCGCAGGACCCCGCCGCGCGCCGTCTCCAGGACAGCGGCGTCAACATCGGGATGGAAGAGCACATTCCTGGCGCTTTTCGGGCCGCTGCAATCACCCGTATCAATGCGTTTGCCTTGAATGTACACGCCGTCGGTACTGGTCATGCCGACGCGCAGACCCTTGCTGCCGAGAATGCTGGCGATCAGGCGTACGGTGGTGGTCTTGCCGTTGGTCCCGGCAACGGCAATGAGCGGAATGCGCGCATCGTCGCCATCGGCAAACATGTTGGCAATGATCGCCTCGCCAACCGCGCGGCCTTTGCCGAACGAAGGTTGCAGGTGCATGCGCAGACCCGGTGCGGCATTGAGTTCGACGATGCCGCCGCCCTGCTCTTCGAGCGGGCGCAGCACATTGTTGCAAACGATATCGACGCCGGCGATGTCGAGGCCAACCATCTGGGCCGCGGCAATGGCGCGTGCGGCAAAGTCCGGATGCACGTCGTCGGTGACATCGGTGGCTGTGCCGCCGGTCGACAGGTTGGCATTGTTGCGCAGGATGACGCGCATGCCCCTGGCCGGGATCGATTCAGCCGTCAGTCCGTCTACCGCCAGGCGGGCGAGGGCAATGTCGTCAAAACGGATTTTGGTCAGTGAGGTGGCATGGCCTACGCCGCGCCGGGGGTCGCTGTTGACCTGCTCGACGAGTTGGCGAACCGTGCGCACCCCGTCGCCGACGACCAGCGGGGGTTCGCGTCGGGCTGCGGCAACGAGTTTGTTGCCGATTACCAGCAGGCGATGATCCTGTCCGGAAAGGTAACGTTCGACCAGCACTTCATCGCTGATCTTGAAGGCCGCGGCATACGCGGCTTCTACCTGCTCCCGGGTGGTCAGATTGACGGTAACCCCCTTACCCTGGTTGCCGTCCTGCGGCTTGACGACCAGCGCGCCACCAATTTCAAGGGCGGCTGCCCAGGCATCTTCCGCGTTTTCTACCGGACGTCCGACCGGGACCGGAACACCGGCGGCGTTCAGCAGGGTCTTGGTCAGTTCCTTGTCCTGGGCGATGGACTCGGCCACGGCGCTGGTACGGTCGGTTTCGGCGGCCTGTATGCGGCGCTGCCTGCTGCCCCAGCCGAACTGCACCATGCTGCCTTCGGTCAGGCG
>JAIFKU010000177.1 GCA_020049495.1 Accumulibacter sp. | reverse complement strand
CGGATAATTTGGTCCATGCTCAAACATGGCCGTGACTACCAACCCGTTTCACCAACAAAAAACACTTGAAAATTCGGGAGGGATGTTCAGCTTCGAATTATTTTTGAAAAGTAATGCGATGCCAACGGCACTATTGTTAGAAACCAATTCGGCATAACGGATCTTAGAACGAAGATAATTAAACAGGCCTCGTTCAGACACCTTCAATCCGTGCTTCTGCACCACTTCCAACAGTTTGAGCGCCATGCCTCTGGGGTGCTTAGCTCCCGACTCCCATTTCTGAACGGTTGATTCGCTGGTGTTCAGGAAACGTGCAAACAGATTACGGATAATGGCCAGATCGTTACTATTGGCGATCGTTCAGGGCGTGACCTGCGTGCATGCCAATCCATTCGGAGGGCGTCACGTTCGCGAAGGCCGCTCTTCGCCCGGAGGACAATTTCAGTTGCAATCTCCACGCGAAGTGCAGAGATCCTATTCTCAACAGTATCATCATCGTGAAAATATGCCTCCTCAACGTCTTTCGCCTGAAGATCGCCGATAATCAAGGTGCGATAGACAGTCTGGTCCGAACTTCCCTATCCGGTTCTGGTCCGATTAAACAGGTTCAATTTCTGTGAACCCGAGCTTGATTATCTATTGTATTGTTTGGCCTAGCAGACTGTGGGACTTGATGGGTCGAAGCAAAAGTATAGTGGAAGCAAGCGTAGTTTTTCACGGGTTTCTAGCGAATAGTTATTCTATTTGTACAGGAACATGGGGGAAAATGGGCCGCCTTTACACATTTTGCAGCCGACCTGGTCAAGTCCGGCAGGCTGCGAGACTCATTGAATAAGCTTTGGGCAGCAACTGAATGTGAATAACGTTTCGTTCGGTTTTTGCTGCAAATTAACCCTCGGAGGAGAGAACTCTTGAATGCACTCCTTAAACTTTCACGGCTGATCGATGTGTTGACCGAACGTATCGGGAAATCGGCGATCTGGCTGGTATTGGTCGTCGTCGTGATCAGTGCGGCCAATGCGGTTATGCGCTACACCATCAATTACAGTTCTAACGCCTATCTGGAGATCCAGTGGTACCTGTTCGGACTGATTTTTCTCTCCTGCTCCGGTTATACGCTCCTGCGTAACGAGCACATTCGGATCGATGTTCTTTCCCACAAGCTTTCGAAACGCGCCCAAACCTGGATTGACATATTTGGCCTTCTCTTTTTTCTGATGCCGATGGCGATCACCATCATGGTTTTATCCTGGCCGGTCTTCGTCCATGCATTTCAAAGCGGCGAAATGTCGAACAGTGAGGGCGGATTGATCGTCTGGCCAGCGCGCTTCATGATTCCCGCAGGATTTTTCCTTCTCGTCATGCAGGCGGTTTCCGAACTGATCAAACGCGCTGGGTTCTTGCTGGGTTTGTGTCCCGATCCGACAGAAAAGATAAACAAGCTGACGCCTGAGGAAGAACTGGCTCTGGCGATCAAGGCACAGAAGGGAGGGGTGTGATGATTGAATTTGTTACCGCCAATATGGCTCCGATCATCTTCGCTTCCATGGTTCTATTCTTGTTGCTGGGTTTCCCGGTGGCATTCGCGCTGGCGGCCAACGGCGTCGTTTTTGGCCTGATTGGCATTGAGTTGGGGATGCTTGGCCCACAGCTTTTCCAGGCCTTGCCCGATCGACTGTTCGGAGTGATGGCCAATGAAACCCTGCTGGCGATCCCGTTTTTTACCTTCATGGGCTTGATTCTCGAACGCTCCGGAATGGCGGAGGACTTGCTCGACACGATCGGGCAGTTGTTTGGCCCCATTCGCGGCGGTCTGGCCTACGCCGTGGTCTTTGTCGGTGCGCTACTGGCGGCAACCACCGGAGTTGTTGCGGCTTCGGTGATTTCGATGGGACTCATATCGCTGCCGATCATGCTCCGTTACGGTTACGATAAATCCCTGGCCTGTGGCGTCATTGCGGCTTCCGGAACGCTGGCACAGATTATTCCCCCTTCACTGGTGTTGATCATCATGGCCGACCAATTAGGCAAGTCGGTCGGTGACATGTATGCCGGGGCGTTCATTCCCGGCTTCATCTTGAGTCTCCTCTATGTCGGTTACGTTCTCCTGATCTCGTTCATTCGCCCGCAATGGGTTCCTGCTCTCCCACCTGAGGCTCGTGCTCTGCGTGGGGGGAAGTTGCTCCTGCGGGTTGTCACCACGCTTCTGCCGCCGCTTTTCCTCATTTTTCTGGTTCTTGGCACAATTTTCATCGGCGTAGCAACCCCCACGGAGGGCGGTGCCATGGGGGCAACCGGTGCGCTGATCATGGCACTGGCACGCAAACGCCTGAACTGGAAGCTGCTTAGACAGGCCATGGAAAGTACCGCGAAACTGACCACCTTCGTGCTGTTCATCCTGATCGGTGCGCGCATCTTTTCGCTCACGTTTTATGCCGTCGATGGTCACCGCTGGGTCGAACACCTGTTGAGCGACCTCCCCGGCGGCCAGATCGGTTTCCTGATCGTCGTCAACGTTATGGTCTTTCTGCTGGCCTTTTTTCTCGATTTCTTCGAGCTGTCCTTCATTATTGTGCCATTGCTTGGACCCGTTGCCGACAAGTTGGGGATCGACCTGATCTGGTTCGGCGTCCTGCTGGCGGTCAATATGCAGACCTCGTTCATGCATCCGCCTTTTGGGTTTGCGCTTTTCTTTTTGCGTTCAGTTGCTCCAGATTCAGTCAAGACCACCGATATCTACTGGGGCGCGATTCCCTTTGTGTGCATACAGATCATCATGATCGCGCTGGTGATCGCGTTCCCCCAGATGGTTACGGCTGGACTGACGAAAGAGGTCAAGATCGATCCTGACAGCATTATTATCGAGGCACCGAACTACGATTTCAGTGATCCGGTACCGGACGAGAAGAAACCGTAGAATTCATCGATGAAATAAAAACGGGAGCAATCGCTCCCGTTTTTAACACCCGCAGATCCAGGGCTAATCGTAAAAACCCCAGCCTTATTTCTTCGCTGCACCAACCTTGCTATACATGAAGTTGGAATAGGCACCTTCGGCCAGACGGAACCAGCCATTTTCGGTGTCTCTGAACTTGGCGTAGTCCGTATAAATTTTCTTGAAGTCCGGATTCTTGGCCATGATCTCCTCGTACACCTCTTGAGCCGCTTTGTACGACGCTTCCATGATTTCTTTCGGGAACTGACGAAGCTGCGTACCGGTAGAAATCATTTCAGTGAGTGCGACCGGATTGCGCGCGTCGTACTTGGCCAGCATGTCCATATGGGCATCGGAACAGGCGATTTTCAGGATGGTCTGGTATTCCTTGGGCAGCTTTTCCCATTCCTTGATGTTGATGTACATCGAGACCTGTGTCCCGCCTTCCCACCAGGCAGGGTAGTAGTAAAACTTGGCAACCTTGTTGAATCCCAGTTTCTGGTCGTCATACGGGCCAACCCATTCGGTGGCGTCAATGGTGCCTTTTTCCAGAGCCGGATAGATGTCGGCACCTGAAAGCTGCTGCGCGACAACGCCGAGCTTGCCAAGAACAGCACCGGCCATGCCGGCAATGCGCATCTTGAGCCCCTTGAGGTCGGCAACGGATTTGATTTCCTTGCGATACCACCCCCCCATTTGGACACCCGTATTCCCCGAAGGAATGGCAACGATGTTCGATTTGGCAAAGAATTCGCCCATGAGTTTGCTGCCATTGCCATGGCGGAACCAGGAATCGGTCTGTCGGCTCGTCATGCCAAAAGGAATCGTCGTATCAATACAGAAGGTGGGATCCTTGCCGTAGAAGTAATAACCACAGGTGTGGCCGCATTCAACGGTAGCATCCTTGACTGCATCGAGAACACCAGGGCCGGGCACGATTTCACCCGCTGCAAACACCTGTATCTGGAACTTTCCGCCTGTCGCTTCGGCAACCCGCTTGGCGATCACTTCCCCACCACCGTAAATCGTATCGAGACTCTTGGGGAAACTCGACGCCATGCGCCATTTGATGGTCGGGGCAGTTTGGGCAATTGCAGGCATTGCGACGGCTCCGGCGGCCAGGCCGACACTTGCCTTTTTCAGAAACGAACGTCTTTCCATAGAGTACTCCTTAGATAGTTAGTCACAGAATCTCGGATTGCTTGTCAATTATAGCCAAAGCGCTATCTTTAGCGAGGCATACTTTCACTGCGTGGCAGATCGGGCATTGCAGCGGCAGGGCTTCATAGATGCGCGCCAGCAGCATGGCCCATAGGTAGCGTGACACGGCCCGATGGCGGGGCTCGTTGTGGGTGCCACAGAAGTCGGCGCTGGCGGTGCGGCGGCCGGAGCTTGGGCGGTGATCGCCGCCCGCAGTCGGGCATTGGGCGCCAGCATGCCGTAGTAGCGATGGCGATGTGCCCTTGGAGGCGGCACCAGGGTGGCATGAAAGCTGACGCTCGGTGCAATATCCGGGGCGATGGTCGGCTCAATACTCCGTCGATGACGTAACAATGGAAATGGACATGCTCGTTCAGGCTTGAGCCGAAACGGTGGATGAAGGCGACCGCCCCGACGCGGGCGGCAGCGGGGCAAGCGGGGCTATGTTCGCGCAGGCAGCGTTCTACCACGGACAGGAAAATGCGCAGCACCTTGCCTTGCAGGGCCGTGTCGCGCTGAAGGAAGTAACACAGCCGTTTGGGCACCGCCAGCGCCCATTGCCGAACCGGTAGCGGCGGAAAGACGTGATCGACCAGATGCGCCGCCGCTTCGGCCATGCGCCGCATGTTGCAGGAGGGGCACACGCTACGACATTTGCAGGAGTACGCGATCAGGAAATCGTGCTGGCACTCGTCGCAGTAGTCTCGGGCGAAGCCGTGGGCGAGAATGCCGCATTCGAGATAGTGGCGAAATGTCCGCTCCACATAGGCCGGTGGTGCTTCACCGTCCTCTCCGCTGGCGAGTTCCAGCCAGGTTTCGAGGTGGAACTGGAAGATGCGATACCACAGCGTCCGCTCGGGACGGCGCCGCCGGTAGCGCTGGGGTGTGGGCGCGGCGCATAGAGCGGCGGCTGCCATCGAGTAGGCTCATCCTGGTCGGGTAACCGGCCCCTCAGTGCTTATTCTCCCATCTCTCAAACCACTCTGTCAGTGCGCAGATTTTACCCAGGCCGGTTAACTGCTGGTCAATGGCTTCGTGGTTTCCCCAGATCACATCAGATAGCGTGCCGTCGTCAACGCGCGCCTCGATGTCCCGGCAATAGAGTCCCTTGTCGCGCTGAACATAGAAGCCGTAGGTTTGGCAGGCGATTGGCCGGTGGGCGTAGATCGGGCAGGTGCCGGTCTGCAGATCGAGCAGGGGGCAAACGACGGGGCGGGTGGGCTGGAGGGTCAGTGCGGCAATCCTTTGGCGGATTTCGCCAAGCCGTTCCGCCGGCAGTAATGCGAGTCCTTCCTGCAGCAGATCCCATTCACCGGCGGTGAGTTGCGGCACGTCGGCGAGTTGCCGGCAGCAGGTATCGCAGCCTCTGGCGCAGGGCCAGTCGGGGGAGTATGCGCGAATGGCCGTGACGCGGGCGTCGATGTCGGCATGGAGTCGGGTCAGGGCAATCTTCATCAAGAGCTTCAGTCGAGCAGGGCTTCAATTTCAACAAGCAACTCGTCCATCGAGCCGACAATGCGGTATGCATCGGCAAAATCATGATGTCGTGACAGCGGGTTGCGCAGGATGATGCAGCGGATTCCGGCGGCAAGGGCGGCCTGCAAACCACGTGGGGAATCCTCAACGACAAGGCATTCCTCCGCTCTGCAGCCGAGCTTTTCAAGACCGAGCAGGTAGGGTTCGGGCGACGGCTTGCTTTTGTCGTAGGTTTCAGCTGTCAGGGCAAAACGGAAGTGGCGCAGGATGTCGTGTCTGTTGTGGATGGCCTCGAAACTCGCGCGCGTGGCGCTGGTGACGATGCCCATGTCGACGCGGCCGTTCAGATGCTCAAGTACGTTCTCGATGCCGGGTATGAGCAATGAACCGGCACGTTCGAGCAGTTCGAGATGCAACACGTTGCGCTCGCGCCGCCAGTGCGCGATCTGCTCCGTGCTGGCGTTCTCGTCGAGCAGATGCCAGGCGCCGCGGTTCTCGCACAAATACCACTGGAAATACTCTTCCACGGATAGCTCGATGCCGAAGCGGCGCAAATAAACGCGGTTGGCCTCGAAGTAATAACGTTCTGAATCGACCAGAACGCCGTCGTTATCCCAAAGGATTGCTTTGATCATGGGCGAAGAGTCTGCAATGCGAGCTTGTCCGGGTGGGCCATGAGTAACAGTCGGGTTCGTAAGTTGCATTTTGCGTACCGAAGGTCAGGCTTGGTCGAAAAACACACATTTTATAGAAGATAGGCGCCGGGGTTGTCACGCGATGATCGTCTACGGCAATAGCGGCCTGGGCAAGACGACGCATGAGTATCGCCCCTGCCTTGCCAGCGTTTGCGCCGAATCAAGGTGTCTGCATCGGGCGGTAGCCCTGAACATTGACCGGCGTGGAGAAGCCTAGGATACTTCGGGTCGTGCGCTTGAATTTCAACGGACTCCGATACCGGGGCATTGATTAGGGAAAGGCTGATATATTCGTCACCCCGGCGAAAGCGCCCCGAAGGCAACGGGGCCTTGGGCTCAAGTGCCCTTGGGGTGCCGGGGTCCAGTTCGTTGATTCTTCTGGATTCCGGCTTTTGCCGGAATGACGGATTTGGAATATTTCAGAGTTTTCTTAGCATTTTTGTCTTCAGGTGAGATGCTGGCCATGATGACGAAACGATCAAGAAAAAGGGTTTCAGGAAACGTGTTGTTGTAAAAACTGGAACGCCTGAAACAAACGATAATCCTGAGAGAAAGAAGTGAGAAAGCAATATGGGAAAGATACTGGTAACGCCGAGATCATTGTCAAAGAACGGGCATCCCTATCTTGAGAAGATCAAGGAGGCCGGGCATGAGGTCCTGTTTTCGACACCCGGAGTTCAACCGTCCGAAGATGAATTATTGAAACTGCTTCCTGAATGTACGGGCTATCTTGCCGGCGTGGAAAAAATAAATTCCAAGATTCTGGACTCTGCAAAAAAACTCAGGGTGATCAGCCGCTACGGAACAGGTACTGACAATATCGATCTGGTCAAGGCCAAGGAACTGAATATCATCATCAAAAAGACCGACGGCGCCAATGCACGCGGCGTTGCCGAATTGACAATGGCCCATATCCTGGCGGCCGTGCGTTCTATCCCCATGCATGATCAGGCGATGAAGCTTGAAAAGTGGGAAAGGGTCATGGGCATTGAGCTAGGGGGAAAAACGCTGGGATTGTTCGGCTGTGGAAACATCGGCCAGATGGTGGCCAGACTGGCATTGGCATTTGGCATGACGGTCAAGGCGTTTGAGCCGTACCCCGACAAGAAATTCAGTGAACCCGAAAATTTCAGCTATTCGACAATGGACGAGGTTTTCAAATGCTCGGACATCATCAGTCTGCATTGCCCCCCTTCAAGCGACGGAATCACCCTGATCAACAGAGAGAGCATAGAGAAGATGAAGCAAGGGGTTTATATCGTCAATACGGCAAGGGAAGGTTTGATCAATAGCGCAGATGTCATTGCCGGGATTGAAAGCGGAAAGATCGCCGGATTCACGATCGATGCCTTTGACACCGAGCCGCCGACGAACTGGGATCTGGCAAAAAACAGGAAAGTGGTGGCCACCGAGCACATCGGAGCCTTTACCAGGGAGAGTGTTGAGCGAATGACCCTCTTTGCCGTCGACAACCTGCTTTCTGCCCTGGATGAAGTGAAAGGGAAATAAGATGCAGCTCAAGGCTATCTCCTCCCGTTCTGCCTTCATTGAAGCGTAAATCAGAGTTCGAGGACTGCCTCGCCGTCGACCAGCGCCGTTTGCGTTCGATGGCGCGTGACCTGCGCCATCTGTTTGGTTCGAAGCGCGATGCCTTGCAGGCCGAATACGACAGGCTGCTGGAAAAATCCCGGGCGGCCGTTGCCGTTCGTCGGGCGGGTTTGCCGCGGCCGAAATTTTCCGATGAACTGCCGGTCAATGAGCGCCGCGCCGAGATTGCCGCGCTGATCGAAAAGCATCAGGTGGTGATCGTCTGCGGCGAAACCGGCTCGGGCAAGACGACGCAGATTCCCAAGATCTGCCTCGAACTCGGGCGCGGCACGACCGGCCAGATCGGCCACACGCAGCCACGCCGCATCGCCGCACGCTCGACGGCAGCGCGCATCGCGCAGGAACTGGAAAGCGAGCTCGGCCATGTGGTCGGCTACAAGATCCGCTTCAGCGACCGCAGTTCCCCGGCTTCGTACATCAAGCTGATGACCGACGGCATCCTGCTTGCCGAAACGCAGGGCGACCCGTGGCTGGTCCAGTACGACACGCTGATCCTCGACGAGGCACACGAGCGCAGCCTGAACATCGACTTCCTGCTTGGTTACCTCAAGCAGTTGCTGCCGAAACGCCCCGATCTGAAGCTGATCATCACCTCGGCGACCATCGACGCCAGCCGCTTTTCGCAGCATTTCACGGTCAACGGAAATGCGGCGCCAGTGATCGAGGTCTCGGGTCGGATGTACCCGGTCGAGGTGCGCTATCGCCCGGTGCAGACCGAAGAGGCCGAGAGCGATGACGAGCGCGATCTTTACGATGCCATCGTCGATGCCTGCGATGAGCTGAACCGCGAAGGGCCGGGGGACGTGCTGGTGTTCCTTCCCGGCGAGCGCGAAATCCGCGATGCGGCCGAATCACTGCGCAAGCACGCCTTCAGTCGCGGCGGCGTGCATCCTGAAATCCTGCCGCTGTTCGCCCGGCTGTCGGCGGAAGAACAGTCGCGCATTTTCAGGCCACACACCGGGCGGCGTATCGTGCTCGCCACCAACGTCGCCGAAACCTCGCTCACCGTTCCGGGCATACGCTACGTCGTCGATAGCGGGCTGGCGCGCGTCAAGCGCTACTCGTACCGCAACAAGGTCGAACAGTTACAGATCGAGAAGATCGCGCAGGCCTCGGCCAACCAGCGTTCCGGTCGTTGCGGACGGGTCGCGGCCGGAGTCTGCATCCGGCTCTACGACGAGCAGGAGTACGGTCTGCGGCCGCCGTATGCCGATCCGGAAATCCTGCGTTCGTCGCTGGCCGGCGTCATCCTGCGCATGAAGGCGCTGCGCCTCGGCGACGTCGAGGAGTTCCCCTTCATCGAAGCGCCGCCGCCCAAGGCCATCAGCGACGGCTACCAGCTGTTGCTGGAACTGGGCGCCGTGACGGAAGAGCGGGCGCTTACCCCGGTCGGGCAGGAACTGGCCAAGATGCCGCTCGACCCGCGTGTCGCGCGCATGATCGTTGCCGCGCGCGACGAGGGCTGCCTGAAGGAAATGCTGGTCATCGCCGCCGCGCTGACCGTGCAGGACCCGCGCGAACGGCCGCAGGAGCGCCAGGGCACCGCCGACGCCGCGCACAAGAAATTTGCCGACGAGAAATCGGAGTTCCTGTCCTGGCTCAAGTTGTGGGCCTGGTACGAGGGCGAGGTCGAGCACAAGAAATCGCAACGCAAGCTGGTGCAGGCCTGCCACGAAAACTTCCTCTCCGCCCTGCGCATGCGCGAGTGGCTGGACATCCATAGCCAGTTGCACGGGCTGGCCGCCGAGCACGAATGGAAGGAAAACCAGATCCCGGCGACTTACGACGCCATTCACCGCGCCCTGCTCGCCGGTCTGCTCGGCAACATCGGCTGCAAGTCGGAGGATTCCGGGTTCTACCTCGGCGCGCGTGGCATGAAGTTCCTCGTTCATCCCGGTTCGGCGCTGGTCAAGAAGGCCGGCAAATGGATTGCCGCGGCCGAGATCACCGAGACGACCCGGCTCTTCGCCCGTTGCGTCGCGCGCATCGAGCCGGAGTGGCTGGAGATAGTGGGCGCTCACCTGATCAAGCGTAGCTGGTTCGATCCGCACTGGGAAAAGAAGGCCATGCAGGCCGTTGCCTTCGAGCGTTCGACGCTCTACGGCATCGTCGTCAATCCGAGAAAACGCGTGAATTTCGGACCGATGAACCCCAAGGAAGCGCGCGAGATCTTCATCCGCCAAGGCCTGGTCGAGGGCGAAATCGCCGAGGACTATGCGCGACGCTGGACCTTCTTCACGCATAACCACCAATTGATGCTCGACATCGAAACGCTCGAGCACAAGTCGCGGCGTCCCGACGTGCTGGTCGATGACGAACTTATTTTTGCTTTCTACGACCAGCTCATCCCGGAAGGGCTCTGTAACGGCGCCGAGTTCGACAAGTGGCGGCGCGACGCCGAGCGTGACAATCCGAAGCTGCTCTTCCTCAAGCGTGAAGACCTGATGCGCCACGAAGCCGCCGGCGTGACCACCGAAGCTTTTCCGCACCAGATCAGGCTCGGTGGCGTCGAGTTTGAGCTGACTTACCTGTTCGAACCCGGCAGTGCGCGCGATGGTGTGACCATGACGGTGCCGCTGGCGCAGCTCAACCAGATCCCGGCGGCGCGTTGCGAGTGGCTGGTGCCGGGCCTGCTCAAGGAGAAAGTCATCCAGTTGGTCAAGACGTTGCCGCAGAAGATCCGCTCCAAGCTGGTGCCGGTGCCCGAGTTTGCCGCCGAGTTCGTCGCCAAGGTGCCCGCCTCCGACAAGGCGCTGGTCCCGGCGCTGATCCATTTCATCCTGCAGTCGCGCGGGCTCAACGCGCGCGGCTGGGAGATCACGCCGGATGCTTTCCGTCCCGATGCACTGCCGGCGCATTTCTCGTTCAACTTCCTTTTGCTTGACGAGCACGGACGGCAGCTCGGCCTTAGCCGCAGTCTGGCCGAGTTGCGCAGCGAATGGGGCGGCAAAGCCAGGCAGGAATTCTCCGAACTGCATGAAACGCCGTCCGAATACTCGG
>JAIFKU010000130.1 GCA_020049495.1 Accumulibacter sp. | reverse complement strand
CGGTTCGTCTGCGTAACCGCTGCAAGCTGACAGGTCGTCCGCGTGGCGTTTATCGCAAGTTCGGTTTGGGTCGAAGCAAGTTGCGTGATTTTGTCATGCGCGGCGAAGTTCCCGGTATGACCAAGGCCAGCTGGTAAGCAGGAGAAAACGATATGAGTATGAGCGATCCGATCAGCGATATGCTGACCCGCATCCGCAATGCCCAGATGGCAAACAAGGCGTCAGTCGCCATGCCGTCTTCGAAGGTCAAAGTGGCCATTGTCAAAGTGCTGATGGATGAGGGTTATGTTGAGGATTTCGCTGTTCGCGAGAACGACGGAAAACCGACTCTTGAAATTGGACTGAAGTATTACGCCGGTCGTCCGGTCATCGAGCGCATTGACCGCGTTTCGAAGCCGGGTCTGCGTATTTACAAAGGCGCGGATGATCTTCCGCGCGTTATGAATGGCCTTGGTGTGGCGATTGTTTCCACGCCCAAGGGTGTAATGACCGACCGCAAAGCCCGCGCCAGCAATACCGGCGGCGAAGTGCTGTGCATCGTCGCGTAAGGGGAGACTATGTCCCGCGTTGCTAAGAATCCAATTGTTCTGCCCCAGGGCGTCGATGTTGCCCTGAGCACAGAAGTGATATCGGTCAAGGGTCCGTTGGGAGCAATCAACTTTGCTGCCAATCCCGCGGTCAAGGTTGAAATGGAAAATGGCACCCTGCTCTGCAGGGCCATTGAGGGTGTTGCCAATTCAGGTGCGCTTTCCGGTACGGTGCGTGCCATCATTGCCAATATGGTCACGGGTGTCAGCAAGGGCTTTGAACGCAAGCTCAACCTTGTCGGCGTTGGTTATCGTGCCCAGGCTCAAGGTGATACGCTCAACCTGACTCTTGGTTTTTCCCATCCGGTTTCACACAAGATGCCGGTTGGAGTCAAATGCGAGACGCCGACCCAGACCGAGATCGTCATCAAGGGTGTGGACAAACAACAAGTTGGTCAGGTGGCGGCAGAAATTCGCGCCTATCGTAAGCCGGAGCCCTATAAGGGCAAGGGCGTACGTTATTCCGACGAAGTGATTGTCCTCAAGGAAACGAAGAAGAAGTAAGGGTGCCTAAATGATTGACAAGAACCAGGCGCGGTTGCGCAGAGCCCGTAAAACCCGGCTCAAGATTGCCGAACTGAAGTCAGTGCGCTTGTCGGTGCATCGCACTAACAGCCACATCTATGCCCAGGTGTTTTCTGCCTGTGGCTCAACAGTATTAGTGGCGGCTTCTTCTCTGGAGCCGGAAGTGCGCAAGGATCTGAGTAACGGCGGAAACATCGGCGCTGCGGCGGTTATCGGCAAGTTGATTGCCGAGCGTGCCAAAAAAGCCGGAATCGAGCAAGTCGCGTTTGATCGTGGCGGCTTCCAGTATCACGGGCGCGTCAAAGCGCTGGCTGAAGCCGCGCGTGAAGCCGGCCTCAAGTTCTGATCGGCCCGGAATAGGATCGGAGTAAGTAATGGCAAAACCGCAAGGCAGAAAACCTCAGCAAGCTGAAAAGCCCGATGATGGCATGCGCGAAAAGATGATCTCGATCAACCGCGTCACGAAGGTTGTGAAGGGTGGTCGTATCCTTGGTTTCGCAGCACTCACCGTGGTAGGCGATGGCGATGGCCGTATTGGCATGGGCAAGGGCAAGTCGCGGGAAGTTCCAGTCGCCGTACAAAAGGCAATGGAAGAAGCGCGACGCAGACTGACCAAGATCAATCTCAAGAACGGTACCGTGCACCACACCGTAACCGGACGCCACGGCGCTTCGACGGTGATGATTCAGCCGGCGCCCGAAGGTACTGGCATCATTGCCGGTGGTGCCATGCGTGCCGTATTCGATGTCATGGGGGTGACGAATATCGTATGCAAGTCACATGGTTCCAACAACCCGTACAACATCGTGCGTGCAACCATCAATGGTCTGCTGCAGGTGACCACACCGTCAATCATTGCTGCCAAGCGGGGCAAGTCGGTTGAAGAGATTCTGGGGTAAGTCATGGCGGATAAAAAAATCAAGGTAACGCTCGTCAAAAGCATTATCGGCACCAAGGAGTCGCACCGTGCGACGGTGCGTGGTCTGGGATTGCGTCGTCTGAACAGTTCCTCGATCCTGGAAGATACCCCCGCCGTTCGCGGCATGATCAACAAGGTTTCCTACCTTCTGAAGTGTGTGGGCTAAGATGAAACTCAATACGATACAACCGGCCGAAGGTTCAACCCATTACAAACGTCGTGTCGGACGTGGCATCGGTTCCGGTCTGGGCAAGACCTGCGGCCGCGGCCACAAGGGGCAGAAGTCACGCGCCGGCGGCTTTCACAAGGTTGGCTTTGAAGGCGGTCAAATGCCCTTGCAGCGTCGTTTGCCGAAGCGCGGTTTCGTTTCGCTGACCAATGCACGCAACGTTGAAGTTCGCCTGTCGGAAATCAACGATCTGCCCGTCGATGAAATCGATCTGCTCATACTGATGCAGGCCAACCTCGTATCGCAGCACGCCTTGTCGGCAAAGGTTGTTCTTTCCGGTACGATTACGCGCAAGGTAACACTCAAGGGCATTGGTGCCACCAAGGGTGCGAAAGCGGCCATTGAAGCCGCCGGTGGCAGCGTTGCAGAATAATAATTCGAAGACGGTGACGTTTTTTGGCAACTAACCCAACCCAGGTCAGCAAAGGCGGGAAGTACGGCGATCTGAAGCGTCGCCTGCTGTTTCTGCTCGGCGCGCTGATTGTCTATCGCATCGGTTCCCATATTCCGGTGCCGGGAATCGATCCGCAGGTGCTGAGTGATCTGTTCAGCAAGCAGCAAGGCGGCATCCTGGGCATGTTCAACATGTTCTCGGGCGGTGCTCTGTCGCGCTTTACGATCTTTGCGCTGGGCATCATGCCTTACATTTCGTCATCGATTAT
Organism: Accumulibacter sp.; assembly: GCA_020049495.1. GTDB lineage: Bacteria > Pseudomonadota > Gammaproteobacteria > Burkholderiales > Rhodocyclaceae > Propionivibrio. The sequence goes on along the minus strand of JAIFKU010000130.1, from coordinate 8,105 downwards.
CATGCAGTTGATGACGCACGCCAGTCCGCAGCTTGAAGCACTCAAGAAAGAGGGTGAAGCCGGACGGCGCAAGATTACGCAATACACGCGCTATGGCACGGTTGCACTGGCACTATTCCAGGGTATTGGCATTGCCATCGCGGTCGAGACCCAGCCGGGCCTGGTGCCTGATCCAGGTGTCATGTTCCGTTTCGTGACGGTGACGACGCTGTTGACCGGGACGATGTTCCTGATGTGGCTGGGCGAGCAGATCACCGAACGTGGTCTGGGCAATGGCATCTCGATCATCATTTTCGCGGGCATCGCGGCAGGACTGCCGAATGCCATCGCCGGCTCGCTTGAACTGGTTAGTACCGGAGCCATGCACCCCCTTTCGGCATTGTTAATCACGATACTGGTTGTCCTGGTTACGGCATTTGTCGTATTTGTCGAGCGCGGTCAGCGCAAGATTCTGGTCAACTACGCCAAGCGCCAGGTGGGTAACAAGATTTACGGTGGGCAGAGTTCGCATCTGCCGCTCAAACTGAATATGTCGGGTGTGATCCCGCCTATTTTTGCGTCGTCGATCATTCTGTTTCCGGCAACGATTGCGGGTTGGTTCGGCTCCAGTGATTCGATGCGCTGGCTGAAGGATATTGCCGGTGCGCTTTCTCCCGGCCAGCCGATCTATGTCATGTTGTACGCTGCAGCCATAATTTTCTTCTGCTTCTTCTACACGGCTCTGGTCTTCAACTCGAAAGAGACGGCTGACAACCTCAAGAAAAGTGGAGCATTTGTCCCCGGGATCCGTCCTGGCGACCAGACGGCGCGGTACATTGACAAGATTCTGATGCGGCTGACTCTGGTCGGTGCGGCGTACATAACGATCGTGTGTCTGCTGCCCGAGTTCCTGATTCTGAAGTGGAACGTTCCGTTCTACTTCGGCGGGACCTCGCTGCTGATCATTGTCGTGGTGACCATGGATTTCATGACCCAGGTACAGGCCTATGCCATGTCACACCAGTACGAAGGGCTCTTGAAGAAAGCGAATTTCAAGGGCTCCGGATTTACGGCCAAATAGGATGGCAAAGGAAGACTTGATTGAAATGCAGGGTGAGGTCGTTGAGAACCTGCCCAATGCGACGTTCAGGGTCAAGCTTGAAAACGGTCACGTAGTGCTTGGGTTTATTTCCGGGAAAATGCGCATGCACTACATTCGCATACTGCCCGGTGACAAGGTGACGGTACAGCTGACCCCTTATGATCTGAGTCGCGCACGCATAGTTTTCCGCGCCAAGTAAAGAGTTTCTACGCAGGTGATGTAATCAGGCAAAAGGCTGGCTGCGCCGGATGCCGTGAAAATAGGAGTTAAACATGAAAGTGCTGGCATCTGTTAAGCGCATCTGCCGCAACTGCAAAATTGTTCGGCGCCATGGCATTGTGCGTGTGATCTGTACGGATCCGCGGCACAAGCAGCGTCAAGGTTGATCGCTGGGACTCGGTTGATTGAGTCGTCAGTCGGTTGAAGATATAATCATAAGTTTCGCATATTTGGGGTGAATCGATGGCCCGCATCGCAGGGGTAAATATACCCAACCACCAGCATGCCGAAATCGCGCTAACCGCGATTTACGGTATCGGACGCAGCCGCGCACAAAAGATTTGTGATGCTGTTGCGGTTGTACGTTCGACGAAAATGAAAGACCTTACGGAAGCCGAAATGGATCGCTTGCGCGATCAGGTCGGCAAATTCACCGTTGAGGGCGATCTGCGTCGTGAAGTTACGATGAGCATCAAGCGTCTGATGGACCTTGGCTGCTATCGTGGTCTTCGTCATCGCAAGGGCTTGCCTTGCCGTGGTCAGCGCACGCGGACCAATGCCCGTACTCGCAAGGGTCCGCGCAAAGCAATCGCCGGCAAGAAATAATAGGACCTGATCATGGCCAAGACTGCAACGAAAGTTCGCAAAAAAGTTAAGAAGAACGTGGCTGAGGGCATTGCCCACATTCACGCATCGTTCAACAACACCATCATTACAATCACCGACCGTCAGGGTAATGCCTTGTCGTGGGCAACTTCGGGTGGAGCCGGTTTCAAGGGCTCGCGCAAGAGTACCCCATTTGCTGCGCAGGTTGCGGCCGAGGCCGCCGGCAAGGTGGCTGTGGAGTGTGGCGTGAAGAACCTTGAAGTCCGCATCAAGGGGCCAGGCCCCGGTCGCGAGTCCTCGGTTCGTGCGTTGAATGCACTCGGGATGAAAATCACGGCGATCACCGACGTGACCCCGATTCCGCATAACGGCTGCCGTCCGCCTAAAAAGCGTCGGATTTAAGGAGAAAGACAAGTGGCTCGTAATCTCGATCCGAAGTGCCGTCAGTGCCGTCGCGAAGGCGAAAAGCTGTTCCTCAAGGGTGAAAAGTGCTTTACCGACAAGTGTGCCATCGAGCGTCGCTCGTATGCTCCGGGTCAGCACGGACAGAAGTCAGGGCAACGTTTGTCTGACTACGGTGTTCACCTGCGTGAGAAGCAGAAGATTCGCCGGATCTACGGCGTACTCGAAGGCCAGTTCCGCAAAGTTTACAAAGAGGCTGATCGGCGCAAGGGTGTTACCGGTGAAAATCTCCTGCAACTGCTGGAGTCACGCCTCGACACCGTCGTCTACCGCATGGGTTTTGCGGCTTCGCGTTCAGAATCGCGTCAGGTCGTAAGACACAATGGTGTCCTGGTCAATGGCCGTCGTGTGAATATTCCGTCTTTCCAGGTTCGCCCGGGTGATGTGGTTGAAGTTGCAGAAAAGGCAAAGAACCAGTTGCGCGTCAAGGCCGCACTTGCTGCTGCCGACTCGCGTGGCTTCCCGGAGTGGGTTGCGGTGGATGCCAAGGAAGCCAAGGGTACCTACAAGGCTCGTCCGGAGCGCAGCGAACTGTCGTCGACGATCAACGAGAGCCTCGTGATTGAACTTTATTCCAAGTAATCGCGGTTCCGCTTGACTGAAACAGGCAAAGGACAAGACATGCAAAGCAGTGGACTATTGAAACCGCGAATCATCGATGTACAGAGTTTGTCACCCGTGCACGCCAAGGTGGTTATGGAACCCTTTGAGCGCGGCTTCGGCCATACTCTGGGCAATGCCTTGCGTCGCATTCTTCTTTCGTCGATGCCGGGTTATGCTGCCACCGAGGTGAGCATAGACGGCGTACTTCATGAGTATTCGACAATTGACGGGGTGCAGGAAGATGTCGTCGATATTCTTCTCAATCTCAAGGGCGTTGTTTTCAAGCTGCATAACCGTGATGAAGCTGTTCTTCAGCTGAGCAAGGACGGCGAGGGTGTTGTACGCGCCGGTGACATTGTTGTTTCCCACGATGTCGAGATCATCAATCCGGATCATGTGATCGCTCACCTCTCCGCCGGCGGCAAGCTGTCCATGGAGTTGAAAGTTGAGAAGGACTGCGGATACGTTCCCGGCAATCTTCGCCAGCTTGGCGACAGCAACAAGAGTATCGGCAAACTGGTGCTTGATGCATCGTTCAGCCCGGTGCGCCGTGTCAGCTATTACGTCGAGAGTGCTCGTGTCGAACAGCGTACCGACCTTGACAAGCTGATTATGGAGATCGAAACCAACGGCGTGATCGAGCCGGAAGAGGCCATCCGTACGGCAGCACGCATCCTGATGGAACAGCTTTCGGTATTCGCTGATCTGGAAGGAACGGCATTGCCGATCGAACATCAGAAATCGGTTCAGGTCGATCCGTTGTTGCTGCGTCCGGTGGATGATCTTGAACTGACCGTGCGTTCGGCGAACTGCCTGAAGGCTGAAAACATCTATTACATCGGTGATCTGATTCAGCGCACTGAAAACGAGTTGCTCAAGACCCCGAATCTTGGCCGCAAGTCTCTCAATGAAATCAAGGAAGTACTGGCCGCACGCGGCCTGACGCTGGGCATGAAGCTTGAGAACTGGCCACCGGCCGGGCTCGACAAATAAGCTGCCCGGACAAGACTAGGAAGGAATAGATATGCGTCACCGTTTAGGTCTCCGTAAGCTCAACCGCACCAGTTCGCACCGTCTGGCGATGCTGCGCAACATGACTGTCTCGCTGCTCCGGCACGAGACAATCAGGACGACGCTGCCGAAAGCCAAGGAGCTGCGTCGGGTTGTCGAGCCGATCATCACCTTGGGCAAAAAGCCCAGCCTGGCCAATCGTCGTCTGGCATTCGACCGCTTGCGTGATCGCGAGATCGTGGTCAAGCTGTTCGCCGAAATCGGGCCGCGCTATGCCGTGCGCAATGGCGGCTATCTGCGCATTCTCAAATGCGGTTTCCGTGACGGCGACAATGCCCCGATGGCCTTCGTGGAATTGCTCGATCAGCCGGAACCGTCGGCGGTTGCCGAGGCAGAAGCCGCATAAGCGCTTCGCTGCTGAGGCACGAAAAAGCCAGGCATTGCCTGGCTTTTTACTGGGCTACAGTGCAGCGACAGCCTCACTTTCTTCCTGTTGCTGCAGCGCCCACATCTGTGCGTAGCGGCCGTTCATCTCCATCAGTACCGGGTGTGAGCCTCGCTCGACAATGCGCCCGCCATCCATTACCAGTATCTCGTCGGCATTCATGATGGTTGACAGCCGGTGGGCTATGACCAGTGTGGTCCGTCCGCGGGCCGCGTTGTCAAGACTGGCTTGAATGGCCTTCTCGGTTTTGGAATCCAGCGCCGAGGTGGCTTCGTCAAAGATCAGCAACGGCGGATTCTTGAGCAGGGCGCGGGCAATGGCGACCCGTTGCTTTTCGCCGCCGGAGAGCTTTAGGCCGCGTTCGCCAACCCGGGTTTCATAGCCATTGGGCAAGTGCTCGATGAATTCGGCGAGTTGGGCCGATTGCGCTGCCGCCAGTACTTCCTCGCGCGTTGCATCAGGGCGGCCATACTGGATGTTGTAGTAGATCGTGTCGTTGAACAGCACCGTATCCTGCGGAACAATGGCGATCGCCGCCCGCAGGCTGCTCTGGGTCAGTTGTCTCAGGTCACGACCGTTGATGCGGATATGGCCCGCGTCGATGTCATAAAAGCGATAGAGCAGCCGTGCCAGTGTCGATTTGCCTGAACCGGACTCGCCGACAACGGCGACGGTATGACCCGCTGGAATCGAAAAATCGACACCGACCAGAATCTGACGCTTCGCCTCGTAGGAAAACATGACCGCTTCAAAGCGCACATCGACGGATTGCGCATGCAGCGTGCCGGCATCCGGTGCGTCGGAAATTTCACGGTGTTCCCTAAGCAGGTCGAACATGCGCTCGATGTCAGCCAGTGACTGACGGATTTCCCGGTAAATAACGCCCAGGAAGCTCAAGGGCATATAGAGCTGGATCAGGAAGGCGTTGACCAGAACCAGGTCGCCTATGGTCATCTGTCCATCAACCACGCCGGCTGCAGCACGCCACATCATGGCGGTTACGCCGAGAGCGATGATGATCTGCTGGCCGAGGTTCAGCCAGGAAAGCGAGATCTGACTTCGGGTCGCCGCTTCCTCCCAGCGCTGCATATGCCTGTCGTAACGGCGTGCCTCATAGTCTTCATTGTTGAAATACTTGACCGTCTCGTAGTTGAGCAAGCTGTCGATCGCTTGCGTGTTGGCGGCCGAGTCGGTGTCGTTGACCAGCCGTCGCAGACCAATTCGCCAGTTGCTGATCCTGATTGTGAATAAAACGTAAGCCGTCAGGGAAAAAAGCGTGATCAGGACAAAGCCGCTGTCGTATTTGACGATCAGAATGCCCAGAACAAGCGAAATTTCGACCAGCGTTGGCAGGATCGAGTACAGGGTGTAGCTGATCAGGCTGGAGATCGAACGGCTGCCGCGTTCAATGTCGCGCGATACACCACCGGTCTGCCGCTCAAGGTGAAAACGCAGCGACAGGGTATGCAGGTGGGAAAACACTTCCAGAGCAATGCGGCGTACGGCCTGTTGTGTCACCCGAGCAAAGAGAATCTCGCGCAACTCGGTAAATAGGGAGGTCGAGAAGCGGAGTACTCCGTACAGGCTCAGAAGAAGGATCGGCAAGGCCAGAGGCAACTGCTCGCTGGTGAGCTGGTCGATCATCTCCTTGAACACCAGCGGAACACTGACATTGGCCAGTTTTGCGGCGATCAGGCAGGAAATGGCCAGCAACACGCGCCATTTGTACTGCCAGAGATACGGGGCGAGACTATGCAGGGTGTTCCAGGCATGCGAGTCGTGTGCCGACTGGCCGGGGGTGTGGCGGGGAAATGCAGTATTGCGGGAGGAAGGGCGCATGTCGGATGAACTATCAATCGGATCGGTTATGTCGAGTATGCCGCATAACCGTCATGGTGCAACAAAGACAAAAGGTTTGTTGCATTCAAAACGGCCAGACCATAAAATTAAACGAACGTTTGAACCTTGATTCGATACTCGGTTCCCACCCCTCAATTCTTTCTTCGCGTGATTAATCCATGCCGGACAATAAACTGAATTCAGATACCCGCGAACGCATCCTTGATGTGGCTGAGCGCCAATTCATGGCCCATGGTTACGATGCAACGTCGATGCGCATGATTACCGGTGCCGCTGGGGTGAATCTGGCCGCGGTCAATTATCATTTTGGCGCCAAAGAGGAGTTGTTGCGCGAGGTTTTCCGGCGGCGGCTGGCCTGGCTGAACAAGGAACGGCTGATCGTGCTTGATGCCCTGGAGCAGCAGGCGAGTGGCGAGCCACTCAAGCCATCGCAGGTGCTCGAAGCGTTTTTCGGTACCCTGCTGCACATCGGCGAAGACGAAGCTCTGGGCGGCATGACCTTCCTGCGCCTTCTCGGCCGAACCCTGACCGATCCGTCCGCATTCATCAGTGCCTTTTTTGCCAGTGAATATGCCGAAGTGATCGAGCGCTACAAGCAGGCGCTGATCCGTTCGCTTCCGGATGTGCCCAGGGCAGAGATCGTCTGGCGTCTGCATTTCATGCTCGGTGCCATGTCCTATGCCATTGCCGGTACCGACATCCTGCACGTCATCACCGGGGTTGAAATGAGCGACTATGCCGGCCAGGAACCCGGCGGCAAGAGCGAAGCCATGAAGCTTTCGCAGCGCCTGATGCCCTTCCTGCTTGGCGGCCTGCGCGCGCCATTGCCGAATTTTTCCGCATCGTCTGCTCAGAACGGCTTGTTACCGGCCGGGGCGAAACGGGAAGGGGAAGAGGTGAAGAAACAATGATCCTGCAGGCCGTCGTGCTGATTGTCGCGCTGGCGCTGACTGGCTCGGTTCTGCTCCTCGTTGTTCCGCCGCTACGCCGGGCATTGCTGTCACGTGCCATTTTCAGGACCTACAAAAGCATTCTGCCGCGGATGTCCGATACCGAGCGCGATGCGCTTGAGGCCGGTACGGTGTGGTGGGAAGGCGAGTTGTTCCAGGGCGATCCTGACTGGAACAAACTGCTGGCTTACCCGGTAGCGAAGCTGACTGACGAGGAACAGTCCTTCATGGACAACGAGGTCGAACAGGCATGCGCCCTTGTTGATGACTGGCAGGTCACCACGGAATTACATGACATGTCGACTGCGGCCTGGTCTTACGTCAAGGACAAGGGCTTCCTCGGAATGATCATTCCCAAGGCTTATGGCGGACTGGGGTTCTCGGCCTACGCCCATTCGCAAGTGGTGACCAAGCTGTCGACACGCTGCTCGGCGCTGTCGGTTTCGGTCATGGTACCGAACTCGCTCGGACCGGCAGAACTCCTGATGCACTACGGTAGCGAGGAACAGAAAGATCATTATCTGCCGCGTCTGGCCAGAGGACTGGATATTCCGGCCTTTGCGCTGACCAGCCCGTGGGCGGGGTCCGATGCCGCTTCCATTCCCGACCATGGCCACGTTTGCATGGGGCAATGGCAAGGCAGTGAAGTGCTCGGCATGCGGGTGACCTGGGACAAGCGCTATGCCACCCTGGCGCCGATTTGTACCGTTCTCGGACTGGCCTTCCGTCTTTATGACCCGGAGGGCCTGCTGGGCGGCAAGACAGACCTTGGCATCACCTGTGCGCTGGTGCCGCGCGATACGCCAGGTGCCGAATTCGGCCGCCGGCACTTTCCGCTCGACGCCATGTTCATGAACGGGCCGTCGCG
>JAIFKU010000062.1 GCA_020049495.1 Accumulibacter sp. | reverse complement strand
TATGATGGCTGAAAAGAATCTCGCAGGCAAAGTGGCATGGATCACCGGCTCCAGTCGGGGGATCGGCAGGGAAATTGCCGCGCATCTGGCCCGCTGCGGCGCTAATGTCGTGCTGCACGGCTCGTCCCCCATACCCGCCAAACTGGAGGGCGCCGGCGAAACCTTGTCCGCGATTGCCGCTGAAATTGCCGCGAATCATGGAGTAGACACCCTGCATGTCTGTGGCGATTTGACTCAACCTGCCGTTGTCAAGGTCAAGACACTGGTCGCGCAAATCCATGAGCGCTTCGGCCGCATCGACATCCTGGTCAACAATGCCGGAGGCGATATCGGAACCCGTGGCGTCGAAGCACCCAAGGCCGGAAAACCCGAGCATAACGATGCGGTTTTCATCGGTGAGGCTGACCTGCAGATCATCCTCAACCGCAATCTGATGACCTGTATATACGCCTGCCAGAGCGTGGCGCCGGAAATGATTGCACGCAAGCAGGGCTGGATCGTCAATATCGGCAGCATTGCCGGGCTGAAGGGCATTCCGGAATCGGCCATCTATGCCACGGCCAAGGCCGCGGTCCACGAATACACCCGTTGCCTGGCGTCAATGCTGCGCCCTTATGGGGTGTATGCCAATGTTGTTGCTCCTGGCGATACGGTCACCGCACGCTTCAAGGCCAGTCGCCCGATAGATGAAGGCAGGTTATCAACGACCGGATCGCTGGAGCGCTATGGCTGGCCGGAGGAAGTTGCCAGAACCGTCGAATTTCTGGTTTCGGACGCGTCATCCTACATTACCGGCCAGATCATCCGCGTTGATGGCGGGCAGCAACTCTGGCCGTCTTGAAGACAAACCATCGGCCGCGTCACTGAAATGATGGGGCATGCCGATGGCTTCTCCCGAACGGGTTTTACATCCTGATCTGCCGGCTTCCTTCAGACTTATACCGGGTTTGATTTTTCGCATGAAAGTGAAAGCCATGATTCCTCGTCTCGCAACAACCCTGATTGGTGCTCTGATTTTTCCTGCTGGCACGGTACTGGCGCAAACGAAACCGCCCGTTGCCCAATTCTGGATGGATGTGGCCACCAGCAGCATGTCGATCCCCGGCATGGGTGATATGGAGTCTGGTACGGGCAGCATGCTGGGCGGGTTCTTCGGTGGCACCAAGATGGGTGGTGGATCACCCGGCCAGTGGCTGGATACGGCACTGCATACGCGCAACCGGCCCGCGGGCACCGAGGGCACTCACGCCATCCCGCCAGGCATGACCATGGGTAGTAGCCTACCCCTGATTCCGGTGGTCGTGGAAAAACGCTCCGCTGGCGAAGAACGCGAAAGCGGCACGGAGCAGCCCAAGGGGAAGCTGGTGTTCTACTGGGGCTGTGGCGACAAGGTGCGTCCCGGCCAGCCGCGGGTGGTTGATTTTTCTAAATCGGGCCCTGATGAATGGCTTCGTTTCATGACTGGCCGCTTTGCCCCGGATCGCGGCGCCAAAGCTATTCCCGGTCGTGCTGTATGGCCAAACGAGCGCGATCGTCAGCGTGTACCGAACGGTGCGTCGCTCGAAGGCGAGCACGCGGTCAGCGGTGAAGGCGTACCGGCAGGCTTGCGCTTCAGCCTGCGCAACACCTACGACTTCATGCCCAGGATCAAGATGAGCACGGCTGGCGATGCCAAGGCCTCGGTCAATGTCAGCTGGTCATCCGTCACTACGGCGCAAGGCTACTTCCTTTCTGCCATGGGCGCCCGGGGCCAGGAAGAGATGATCCTCTGGAGTTCCAGCGAACAGCCCGATCCGGGCTGGGGACTGATGGACTACATGGCCCCTGCTCAGGTCAGGAACCTGATCGGAGAAAAGGTCGTACTGGCACCGGAGGTACAGAATTGCGCCATTCCCGAGGGCATCTTCGGCGGGGTCGAAGGAGCCATGGTGCGCATGATCGCCTACGGCCCCGAGCTCAATCTGGCACATCCACCGCGACCCGCCAATGCGAAAGCGCCCTGGGAACCTGACTGGGCCGTGCGCATACGCATCAAGTCAACCGGCATGACCGTACTCGGCATGGAGGAACGCGCTGAAAGCCGTGGCCCGGAGCGGTCAGCAGACAAGGAAAGGGAGCAAAGATCATCGCCCCAGATTGAAATTCCCAGCATCGGCGGGGTACTGCAGGGAATATTCGGGCGTTAGCCAGCGTCGTTCATGATAACGGGGAGAAACAGATGCGTTTTACCGATAAAGTAGTCCTGATTACCGGTTCGGGAGCCGGGATTGGCCGGGCTTCCGCTCAGATTTTTGCCCGCGAAGGCGCCAGGGTGGTCGTCAATTCCCAATCGGCGGCGAGCGGAACGGAAACTCTGGAGTTACTCAAGGCAGCGGGCCATCAAGCGCTTTTTGTCCAAGGCGATGTCTCCTGCAACGAGGATGCCCGGCGCATGGTGGAGGAAACCGTACGTGCTTTCGGACGGCTGGATATCCTGGTGAACAACGCCGGAATCGTTCTGCCCGGCCGGGTTGATACGATCAGTGAGGAGGACTGGGAGCGCACCTTTGCCGTCAATGTCAAAGGCACCTATCTCGTCTCGCGCCAGGCCATCGCCGCCATGCGCCAGACAGGAGGTGGCGTGATCGTGCATGTTTCCTCGGTGGCTGCGGAAAAGGGAATCGCTGACCGTGCCGCCTATTCCGCATCGAAGGGCGCGCTGCTGGCACTGACCCGGGCGATGGCCAGGGATTACCTGGCGGAAAACATCCGGGTTAACTGCGTTTGCCCCGGCACGACCTCTACGCCTTCGCTGGAAAAACGTCTGCAGGCCTTTGCCGATCCGGAAAAGGCCCGCGCCGAATTCACGGCGCGCCAGCCGATGGGGCGCTTAGGGCGTGACGTCGAGATTGCCGCAGCCATACTTTTCGCCGCTTCAGACGAAGCGGCTTTCATGAACGGCGAAAACATCTCCATCAACGGCGGGATGACCATCTGAGCGCCTGATTCCAGGTCGCGCTCGTCAGCCCCCAAGCGAACTTGTTCATGTAAGTGATATGTAAGATTCGGGGTATCCAATCCGTTTCGATTCGCGTGATTGCATCGATTCGACAAGCCTCTATTGAACACAGCACAGGAGATGGAAGATGTCCCAGAATGAGTCTGTACAGATGATTCAGCCGCCTGCCGAGTTCGTCAGGAAGGCCACGATTTCCGGCATGGCGGCCTATCAGGCCTTGTGTGACGAAGCGGCCAGCGATTACACGGGATACTGGGCTCGTCTGGCGCGCGAGCATGTGAACTGGAAACAGCCCTTCACGCAAATCCTCGACGAATCCAAGGCGCCTTTCTTCAAGTGGTTTGCCGACGGCAAGCTGAACGTTTCATATAACTGCCTGGACCGCAATATTGAAGCCGGTCTCGGCGACAAGGTGGCGATCATCTCCGAAACCGACGATGGTCAGGTCAGAAGAGTGACTTACAGGGAGTTGCTGGCCAAGGTCAATCAGTTGGCCAACGGCATGCGCGCACGCGGGATCAAGAAGGGTGATCGCGTCATCATCTACATGGCGATGGGCATTGAAGGCGTTGTAGCCATGCAGGCCTGCGCCCGCATCGGCGCCATTCACTCGGTGGTCTTCGGCGGCTTCTCGGCACAATCGGTACGCGACCGCATCAACGATGCCGGTGCCGTGGCCGTGATTACCACTGACGAGCAGTGCCGTGGCGGCAAGAAACTGCCGCTCAAGCCGGCGGTTGATGACGGGATAGCCCTTGGTGGTTGCGAGTCGATCAAGACCGTGATCGTAAATAAGCGTACCGGGGGTCACTGCCCGATGCTTGCCGGTCGCGACCTGTGGTGGGATGACGTGATTGCCGGCCAGTCGGATGTCTGCGAGCCGGAGTGGGTTGATGCCGAACATCCGCTGTTCCTGCTCTACACCTCGGGGTCTACCGGCAAGCCGAAGGGCGTTCAGCACTCGACCGGCGGCTATCTGCTGCACGCCGTGCTGACCATGAAATGGACGTTTGACCTCAAGCCCGACGATATTTTCTGGTGCACCGCTGACATCGGCTGGGTGACCGGCCACACTTACGTCACTTACGGACCGCTAGCCTGCGGTGGAACGCAGATGGTTTTCGAAGGGGTGCCGGTTTATCCCGACGCCGGCCGTTTCTGGAAGATGATCCAGGATCACAAGATCACCATCTTCTACACCGCCCCGACGGCGATCCGCTCGCTGATCAAGGCCTCCGATACCAATCCGGCCACCGCACCGTCCAACTATGACCTGTCGTCCCTGCGCCTGCTCGGAACGGTCGGCGAGCCGATCAATCCGGCGGCCTGGATGTGGTACTACGAAAGCGTTGGCGGAAGCCGCTGCCCGATTGTCGATACCTTCTGGCAGACCGAAACCGGCGGCCACATGATCACCCCGCTGCCCGGTGTGACGCCAATGGTGCCGGGGTCGTGCACGCTGCCCTTCCCCGGCATCCAGGCGACGGTTGTCGACGAAACCGGCACCGAGCTCGACTGGGGCAAGGGTGGCCTTTTGGTCGTTACCAAACCATGGCCTTCGATGATCCGCAACATCTGGAACGATGCCGATCGTTTCAAGCGTTCCTATTACCCGGACGACTTCAACGGCAAGTATTATCTCGCCGGCGATGGTTCGGTGCGCGATGTGCATAGCGGTTATTTCACCATCACCGGCCGTATTGACGATGTGCTGAACGTTTCCGGGCACCGTATGGGTACCATGGAAATCGAATCGGCGCTGGTGTCGCATCCGATGGTCGCCGAAGCTGCCGTGGTCGGACGTCCCGACGACCTGACCGGCGAAGCCATCTGTGCCTTCGTGGTGCTCAAGGGTGCACGTCCGGTGGGCGAAGCGGCCAAGAAGATGATCAAGGAGTTGCAGGATCACGTAGCCAAGGAAATCGGTCCGATTGCCAAGCCGAAAGATATTCGCTTTGGCGAGAACCTGCCGAAGACGCGTTCCGGTAAAATTATGCGTCGTTTGCTGCGCTCGCTGGCCAAGGGTGATACGGTCGCGCAGGACGTCTCGACACTCGAGAATCCGGCCATTCTCGAGCAACTGAGAGGAAACTGATTTTGATGGGGTGAGGAGGTGAGGCATCAACGGCTTGACCGGGTTGCCGGTTGCAGAAGATGCCATAGCAGTACCAGGCGGCAAATCAAGACCGCTCTTCAGGCCGGCGCACAGTGTGTGCCGGCCTGATCTTTTGCCCTCACCCCAACCCTCTCCCGCGGGAGAGGGTTGGGGTGAGGGCCAAGCTGTTCAGGATTCCAGAATCGTAGGGCCCCCGGCGAAAGCGCCCCGAAGGAAGTACCCTTGGGGTGCCGGGGTCCAGTTCGTTGATTCTTCTGGATTCCGGCTTTCGCCGGAATGACGGATTTGGAATGCTTCAGCATTTCCTTGGGGGTGCATTGATCAAGGAGCAGGCATGAGCAACAGTGCGACGGAGATGCTGGTTTCGGCGAGCATCGAGTTTCTCCAGGCCTACCCGCCATTTGACCGCATGGAGCGGGGGGCGCTGGAATTTCTCGGAGAGCACGTCAGGCTGGCCTATTACCCCAAGGATTCAGTGATCCTGTCGACGGCCACCGGCGTGGCGAGAACGTTGCATATCCTGCAGCGAGGAAAAGTGATGGCGCGCCAGACCGGCGATGTCAGCATGCTCGAATTTTCCTCGATGACGCTCGGCCCCGGCGAGTGTTTTCCGATCGGTTCGGTGATGGCGCAGCGTCCGTCAACCAATGCCTACACGGCGCTGGAGGACGTTTTCTGCTATGAATTGCCGGCCGATGATTGCTTCTCCCTGCTGCAGATGAGCACGGCCTTTAATCTCTTCTGCACGCAATACATCGCCAGCCTGCTCAGCCAGTCGCGACAACAACTGCAGAGCCAGTTTTCACAGCGCGTGGCCGAGCAGCAGACGATGAATTCGCCGCTGGCCTCGATCATCAAGAAAGAACCGGTAGCGGTGACGCGTGATACGACTATCCGCAAGGTCGTCGAAGTGATGGCTGCAGGTCGTATCGGTTCGATGATCATCGTCGATGGAGAACAGCAACCGGTCGGCATTTTTACGCTGTCCGATGTTCTCAAGCGCATTGTTCTGCCGGGAACGTCGCTCGACAATCCGATCCATTCGGTCATGTCGCCGGGACCCCATACCCTGCCGCTGGCCGCCAACGCTTACGATGCGGCGCTGGCCATGGCCATGCACGGCGTACGTCATGTATTGGCGGTGGATGAAGGCGGGCGTCTGAAGGGCGTGGTTTCCGAGCGCGACCTGTTTGCCCTGCAACGCGTTGGCTTGCGCCAGATTCGCCAAAGCATCGATACGGCGACCACCATCGACATGCTGTTGCAGGCCAGTCATGACGTACGCCAGCTCTCGCTCAACATGCTCGCCCAGGGTGTGGGGGCCGAGCAGATCACCCAGTTCATTTCGGCGCTCAACGATACACTGACCCGCCGCATCATTCAGCTTAATCTGGATCGCCACGACCTCTTCGGCATAGACTGGGCCTGGCTGTCATTCGGCTCGGAAGGGCGCGACGAACAGACTTTCAGTACCGATCAGGATAACGGGATCGTCTACATCTGTACCGACATCATGGACCGTGAGCATACGCAGTTGCGCCTGCTCGAGTTTGCCCGTGACGTGAATGCCGATCTCGACCGCTGCGGGTTTCCGCTTTGCACGGGGAAGATCATGGCCAGCAACCCGGAGTTATGCCTGACACTCGAGGAATGGGAGGAGAAATTCGATTACTGGGTGCGTACCCCGGAACCCAAGGCTTTGCTCAATGCCACGATCTTCTTCGACTTCCGACCATTGTTCGGCAAGTTCAATCTGGCCGACCGCATGCGTCTTTCACTACTCAGGCAGACGAAGGGTAACCCGCTGTTCCTGCGCATGCTGGCCGGAAATGCATTAAGCGTATTGCCGCCACTGGGCAAGATCCGCGATTTCGTGACCGATACCGATCCGCAGCATCCGGGAACCATCGATCTGAAAAGATACGGAGCCCGGCTATTCATCGATGCGGCGCGGATATTCGCCATGGCGCATGACGTTGCGGCCACCAACACGGTACAGCGACTCAAGCTGGCCGCGGCGGTCATGAACATCTCGCCGGAGGAGGCTGCGGCGGCTGTCGATGCCTTCAATTTCATCCAGCTCATGCGCTTGCGCCATCAGCATTCGGAACAGGTGCAGGGGCGTGAGGGCGATAATCTGATCCGCCCGGACGAACTGAACGAGGTTGAGCGGCGCATTCTCAAGGAAGCGTTCCGGCAGGCGCGCAAGCTTCAGCAACGACTCAAGCTCGATTACCAGCTTTGATCATGTCCTGGCTCCCCGACCTTTTCAACAGCGCCAGAGGGCAACGGGGGTTGCTTCTCACACCCGGGCAACGTCAATCCATCGCGTTCTGGCGGCAGTTGCCGGCAGCAGACATGACGCGTTCGCACACCAGCATCCGTTATGTGATTGTCGATGTCGAAACCAGCGGCCTGAACATGAAGAAGGATTGCCTGATCTCGATTGGTGCGGTGGCCCTGGTCGATGGAAAAATGGATTTCAACGATACCTTTCAGGTGGTGCTACGCCAGGACCAGGTGAGCGCTCACGAAAACATCCTGATTCATGGCATCGGCGGTTCGGCGCAGAGTGAAGGAATGGATCCGGTCGAAGCGCTGCTGGCGTTTCTCCGGTATATTGGCAAAGCGCCGCTGGTGGCCTATCACGCTTTTTTTGATCAGGCGATGATCGACAAAGCGATGAGGCGCTATCTCGGCATGGAAGTCGGCCAGACATGGATCGATCTGGCGTGGGTGCTGCCTGATTTTTTCAAATACCGTGCGGACGGCCGGGTCCCTCTGGATGACTGGCTCCGGCTTTTCAATATCGAAAACATTTTGCGCCATAACGCCGTTTCCGATGCTTACGCGACCGCCAAGCTGTTGCAGGTGGCCATTGCCCATGGCGTGCATAAGGGTGCTGACTCGCCGGCTAGTTTCATTAAAATCGAGAAAGCGCGACGCTGGATGTATGAGAGCCGCTAAACACGCCCCATGATTGATTCCCCAGACCAGTTACGTCGCTATTACGCCATTTATACGGTCAGTTTCTTTGCCTTCATTCTGACGCTCGGTGTTCTTGAACGTTACGGCATGCCGCCGCGCTGGATTGGCTACGCCTTTCTTTTCCTGACCATCATCCTGTATGCGTCGATCGGCGTCATGGCCCGGACATCCAACGTGGCCGAGTACTACGTCGCCGGACGCAGGATCCCGGCGGTGTTCAACGGCATGGCCACCAGCGCCGACTGGATGAGTGCCGCGTCCTTCATCGGTCTGGCCGGCACGCTCTATCTGACGGGCTATCAGGGGTTGGCCTATGTGATGGGCTGGACCGGCGGTTATGTGCTGGTCGCCCTGTTGCTTGCTCCGTATCTACGGCGTTTCGGGCAATACACCATTCCTGATTTTCTCGGCGCCCGTTATGGCGGTCATGCGGCACGGCTGGTCGGCGTCTTTGCCACGGTGCTGGCTTCATTCGTCTATGTGGTTGCCCAGATCTACGGCGTGGGCGTGATTACCAGCCGTTTCGTTGGTCTGCAGTTCGAGATTGGCGTTTTTGTCGGCCTGGCCGGGATTCTGGTCTGCTCCTTTCTCGGCGGCATGCGCGCGGTCACCTGGACGCAGGTGGCCCAGTATCTGGTGCTGATCGTTGCCTACATTGCCCCGGTAGCGATGCTCTCGTACAAGGTGACCGGCGTTCCGGTGCCGCAGGTCATGTATGGGCAGGTACTGCAAAAAATCGAATCGCTTGAGCACAGGATTGCCAACGATCCCGCCGAGATCGACGTCCGCCAACTTTATATTGCCCGCGCCGAAGCTTACTCTGAACAGATAAATGCTTTGCCTGAATCGCTCGCTGAGGAGCGACGTATTCTTTCAGCCCAGATCAACCAGTTGAAAAACACCAACGTGCAAATGCGCGAGGTCTTTGCCCTTGAGCGACAGCGCAGGGACTTGCGGAAAACGCCGGAAGCCGCACGTGAACACTGGAATCTGATGATGCGGCAGGCCACCCAGCGGGGTGCAGATCTCACACATCATGCTGAACCTTATCCGGGCAAGGTTAAAGCCGAGAGCAATACGTTGCGCATCAATTTCATCACCTTGGTGTTTTGTCTGATGGTCGGTACGGCGGCCCTGCCGCACGTCCTGATGCGTTATTACACGACCCCCAGCGTACGCGAGGCGCGCAGTTCCGTTTTCTGGTCCTTGCTGTTCATTCTGGCGCTCTATCTGACCGCTCCCGCCTATGCCGTTTTTACCAAGTACGAGATCTACACGCACCTGGTGGGCTCGACCATTGACCAGCTACCCGGCTGGGTTGGCGCGTGGGGTAAAGTCGGCCTGGTATCGATCGAGGATATCAATCGCGACGGTATCCTGCAGCTTGCCGAACTCTCGCTCAATCCCGATGTGATCGTTCTGGCCACACCCGAGATCGCCGGCTTGCCTTATGTCATTTCCGGGCTCGTTGCGGCCGGTGCTCTGGCCGCCGCTCTGTCAACGGCGGACGGGCTGTTGCTGACGATTGCCAGCGCCCTGTCGCACGATGTCTATTACAAAGTCTTTCGGCCCCATGCGACAACCCAGTGGCGACTTGTGGTTTCCAAGTCGCTGCTGCTCGTTGCTGCGGTGCTGGCGGCGATGGTGGCCTCACAAAAACCGGCGACCATCCTGTTCATGGTGGCCTGGGCGTTTTCGCTTGCCGGTGCAGCGTTCTTTCCCGCTCTGGTACTGGGTATCTTCTGGAAGCGTGCCAACAAGGCAGGAGCGGTCAGCGGCATGGTGATCGGCCTGCTGGTGACGATGTACTACATGGTGCGCGTACAGTTCGATGCCATCCCCTGGCTCGGCATTCATGGCATCGGCATGGAGCCCTGGCTGGGCATTCAGTCAACATCCGCCGGTGTGTGGGGTGTGGCCATCGGCTTTCTGACCATCATCGCTGTCAGTCTGTTCGGTGATCCCCCAAGCCGGGCGACCCAGAATTTCGTCGAGAGCGTTCGCTACCCCGATTCGCCTCCCCACTGACCGTTGTTTCGGGACTGGCCGGCACTCTCCTGTACCTATTGATCCGGCCCGCAAATGTATAAAGTCGTCCCCCAGAAGGACTTGAGCCCAAGGCCCCGTTGCCTTCGGGGCGTCACCCCGGCGAAAGCCGGGGTCCAGAAAGTAAATCCACGCCAGCACTGGATACCGGCATCCCAAGGGCACTTCCTGCGGGGCGCCTTCGCCGGTATGACGGAACTTTCATACTCCATAGGACCGAAGCAATAACAACGGGCGGGGTTCTTACCCAGGCAACCTTGGTCGCCCCAGAATTGATCAATGATTACTTCGTATGAAATGTTTTTCTTTATGGGAAATGTAAGCTTCTTGTAAGTGTTGCAGCCGTATCCTTGCAGCAGTCTGAAGTGATGCGTGGGCGAGCCCGTGCATTGCTGAAGATTCGGATACGGCATGAGTCACCTGGTCGGGGCCAGGGGATTGCTGAACATCCGCAAGGTGCCGGGATGATCACGGTTTCTTTCAGAATCTTCTCCACAGAAGGAGGGTCAGATGCAGCTTACTCAGAGACATAAGGAGTACTGGCAGCGAAATCTCCGTATGACAGCGATTCTGCTGGCCATATGGTTTGTAGTTACCTTCGTTGTCAGCTATTACGCCCGCGAACTCAACGGGGTTACGTTTTTTGGATTCCCGTTCGGCTTTTACATGGGCGCCCAGGGGTCACTGGTTATTTATGTGGTCATCATCTGGTTCTACGCCAGATACATGAATACTCTTGATGAAGAATATGGTGTTCATGAGGGGGATGACTAATGGCTACCCAATCCGCAAACGCAACATTTTTCAAGCAGTTGCAGAAGTACTACACCTTCTATACCGGTGGTTTCATTGCCTTCGTCATAGTTGTCGGCATACTCGAGCAAATGGGGGTGCCGAGCAAGATTCTCGGCTACCTGTTCCTCGGTGCGACCATTCTGCTCTATGCCGGTATCGGCGTCATGTCGAAAACAGCAGACGTCGGCGAATACTACGTTGCCGGCCGGCGAGTTCCTGCACTGTTCAACGGCATGGCCACCGGCGCCGACTGGATGTCAGCTGCGTCCTTCATCGGCATGGCCGGTACGCTCTACCTGTCCGGGTATGACGGACTGGCCTTCGTGATGGGCTGGACGGGGGGCTACTGTCTGGTCGCCCTGTTCCTCGCGCCTTATCTGCGCAAGTTCGGTCAATTCACGATCCCGGACTTTCTCGGTGCGCGTTATGGTGGCCACATCCCGCGGGCAATAGGTGTTTTCGCCGCCATCCTCTGCTCGTTCACTTATGTAATCGCGCAGATTTACGGCGTCGGCATTATCACCTCCCGCTTTACCGGCCTTGAGTTCCAGATTGGTGTCTTCGCCGGTCTGGCTGGCATCCTCGTCTGTTCCTTCCTCGGCGGCATGAAGGCAGTAACCTGGACGCAGGTCGCCCAGTACATCATCCTGATCTTTGCCTACATGATTCCAGTGGTCTGGCTGTCGGTGCAGCAAACCGGGATACCGGTCCCGCAGTTGGTCTACGGTTACCAGTTACAGAAGGTGACTGCGCAAGAAAAGGTTTTCAACGACAAGACAACGCCGTTGGGGGCCAAGGAAGAATCGGTTCGTGCCATCTTCCGTGATCGCGCGGCTACTGCCGATGCCAACCTGAAAGGTTTGGAAACCGGTGGTGCTGCCTTCCTGACGACAGAAAAAGCCAAACTGGAAGCCAAGGTCGTCGAGTTGAAGGCGGCAGCGGCTCCCGATGCCAAGGCCATCGCCGCCGCCGAGAAGTCAGCCAAAGACTATCCGGCGGATGCAGCGGCGGCCAAGAAGGCCTGGACGGCGGCCAAGGCGGGTAATGCGGCACGGGCTGTTCCAGTCAAGGCGCATGCCGAGCCCTTTGCGGCCAAGGATGAAGCGGCAAGGGACATTGCCAAGAAGAACTTCCTGGCGCTGATTTTCTGTCTGATGGTCGGTACCGCAGCCCTGCCACACATCCTGATGCGTTTCTACACCACACCCTCGGTCAAGCAAGCGCGCCAATCGGTGTTCTGGTCGCTGTTCTTCATCTTCCTGCTCTACTTTACCGCGCCGGCACTGGCGGTTCTGGCCAAGTACGAGGTTTATCATAATCTCGTCGGCACGTCGTTTGCGGCGCTGCCGGCCTGGGTAGCCAATTGGCGGATTGTTGATCCGACTTTGATGAACATTACCGACATCAACATGGACGGTATTGTGCAACTGGCTGAAATCGTCATCGGCGGCGATCTGATCGTATTGGCAACACCGGAAATTGCCGGTCTGCCGTATGTGATTTCGGGTCTGGTGGCAGCCGGTGGTCTGGCAGCGGCACTTTCTACCGCAGATGGTCTGCTGCTGACCATTGCCAACGCCTTGTCGCACGACGTGTATTACAAGATGATCGACCAGAACGCGACAACGACCCGCCGCATTCTCGTGTCCAAGGCCTTGTTGCTGGTGGTTGCGGTACTGGCAGCGTATGTGACCTCACTCAAACCGGGGAACATTCTGTTCCTGGTTGGTGCGGCATTCTCGCTGGCGGCTGCGGCCTTCTTCCCGGCACTCGTCTGCGGCATCTTCTGGAAACGTGCCAATCAACTCGGCGCCATCCTCGGTATGTCGCTCGGTCTGGGTATCACGGCGTACTATATGTATATGACCTATCCGTTCTTCGGGGTCAATGCACCCCTGTGGTGGGACATCAACCCGATCTCGGCCGGTATCTTCGGCATCCCGCTCGGTTTCATCGGGGTGATCGTTGGCACGCTGATCTCCCCGGCACCGTCCAAGGAGGTTCAGGAGTTGGTTGACCACGTTCGTTACCCGAGCCTGGATGGAGACCTCAATTCCAATGCGGCCTGATGGATCAACGAGGTAGTCGCTTCAAGACCCGCTTCGGCGGGTCTTTTTTATTGCACGGGAGTGCTGACCATCAGGAAAACGAGAGGAGCCGGGGCGCGCTCTCGAGTCAAGGGAATGCTTGCTCGTCAGAAAGGCATTTCGGTATGCAGGTGGGCCAGATCGCTACGGCCGGTATCACGGATCAGTTGATTGGCACGCTTGGGTTCGAAGGCTTTCAGCTTTTCGATAACCTGTGCCACACGTTCAGGATTGTTGGCATGGTGCTGTGCCATGCCCAACTGATACCAGCCATCGCCGTGCATCGGTTGCAGCGTCACCGTCTGCTCCAAGGCTTTGGCGGCTTCCTGATGCTCGCCGAGTGTGGCATGGTTGAGACCCATGCCATACCAGGCACGATCAAGATTCGGGTTAAGGCGAACCGATTCCCTGAAGGCGGCAATGGCTTCCTGGCGCTGACCGTTGCGCTCGCGGGAAAAACCGAGGTTGAACCAGGTTTCGGCACTGTCCGGGTCAAGTCTTGTGGCCTCGGCAAACCAGTGTGCCCCTTCACTGTTGCGGTTTTTCTGGGTGGCGATGAAGCCCAGATTGCGCGCCACTTTGGCGCTTGGCGCATGATTGAAGGCGACAACATACTCAGCGAAGGCAAGATCATCCTTACCGATGAAGTGGAGCAGCCAGGCACGTGCGGAATGACGCCATTGGTCGAAGTTCATTGCTTCGTCTCTCCTCGGGCTGATGACCCGTGCTTGCAATTGCTACTGAAATAACCGCTTGCCCGCAGTATCTTCCGGTACGCACGGAGATCACATTGTCTTAGAATTCTACCTTCTTTGGAAAGAACATATGATCAATATCGAACTACAGATTATTACTGTTCTACGGGCGCTGGTCGAGGTTGCCGGCTGGTTTCTTCTGGCACAAGGAGCACTGTTTCTGCTGGCTGGCGGCACGCGTGACAAGAACTTCGTTTATCAGTTGTTTGTAATTGTCACCCGTCCCGTGATTACGGCGACACGCTTCATCATGCCGAAGGTCATTGTTGACAAGCATATTCCCTTTGTCGCTTTCTTTCTGATCTTCTGGCTCTGGATTTTTCTGGCTTATGTCCGGCAGGTTGTCTGTGAATTGAATGGACTGGTGTGCGGCTAACGACCTGCGCGAATCGACGCCGGGTTTGTTGATCCAGCATGCTTCTGCTAGAATTCGCCCTCTTCCGGAGAGATGGATGAGTGGTTTAAGTCGCACGCCTGGAAAGCGTGTGTAGGCGTCAGTCTACCGCGGGTTCGAATCCCGCTCTCTCCGCCAGAAGCACCTTGGCTAACTCTCTAAAGCCAATACGATGGTCGGGGGGAAAACGAATGGCTGAAATTACAATCGGAAAATTGGTGCTCGACCCGGCCAAGAATCCGGCGGTGCTGGATACGACGACTTGGGACTCCGCAGCCGCGTGGAAACAGGTGACTGCGGCCGGGAAGACTTTCTGGGAGCAGGCGGCCCTCAGGGCTGGCGGCTCCGATCTGCCGGGCGCGGCGGGCATCACACTTTACCCCGGTTCGCATGCGTCTTCGGGCGGCGACGACGTCCTGCTGGCTTCGTTGCCGGACGGCCAGGACGTGTTCGTCGTGCTCGGAAAGCTCGCCGATGCGTCCATCCTCGGCGAGCCGATCGGGACTGAAGCCTTGGCTGGAGGCCTCAAGCTGGCCGCGTACCCGACGGACATGAAGGTTCTCGACCTCTACCTCACGCATATCAATCCGGAAAAGGCACCGCGCGCACTGGGCTGCGTCCCGCGCCTGGGTATCGGCGACCGGCATACCACGGCCGTCTGGCCGGCGGCATTCCGCGCCATGGAGAAGGGCGGCTTCGCGGCGAATGCCATCCAGAATTCGCTGCGCGAACTCAACCTGCTGGAGGACCTCGTCGCGGGCAAGCCGGCACACGAAAATTATCTCTTCAGTTTCGGCACCATCGCCGAAGGCCATACCGGCAGCACCTTCGAAGGCCTCCTGCACGCGGGCGTCATCGCCGCGCTCAAGGCGGAAACTTATCCGCGCTACGGCGCCGACGCGGACCATATCCAGGTGAAGCGCGGCCCCGAAGGGCTCGATCGCGCCAAGCGCGTGATCACGGCGGCCAAGCACTATACGTTCTATACCATGGACGTCTCGGATATCCTGGATTATGCGGCGGTGAAGACGGTCTCCGCAGCCGATGCAGTGGCCTTTCTCGATTCGATCCTGGCTTCCGGGACCGTGAAGAAGGATGTCGTAGCCTACCATCTGCGCAAGCGCCGGATCGGTGGCCGTGTCTATGCTTTCGACGAGGCGGAAATCGGCAGATTCGTCGGCAAGTATTGGAAAGCCCTTGACGCCATGGAAGCGCTCCACGCGCACCTGAAGGGACTGAAGGGTGATACGCCCTTCGACATTGAACTCTCCATCGACGAAAACCCGGGCGACTTCGCCACCTGCGAATGCATCAGTTCCCCGGAGGAAATCGTATTCCTGGCGGTCGAGATGCAGCGCCGTCACCTGCCGATCACGCACATCGCCCCGAATTTCGGCGTCGAGAAGGGTACCGATTATCGTTGCCCCGACGGCCTGGACGGACTGGAGAAGCGGGTACGGATCATCTCCGAAATCGCGTCGGCCTTCAATCTCATGCTCGACTGCCACTCCGGCGACGACCTCGGCAAGAAGACCCGGCAGGTCTTCGGGCGGGCAACCGAGGGCCGGATCAATTTCAAGCTCTCTCCGATGCTCCAGGTGATGTTTTCCCAGACGCTCTACGAACTGCAGAAAGAGACCTTCGATTTCTGGTTCGCCGACGTTCTCGAATTCGTCAGGGGAGAAGCGGCGACAGGGTCGGCGTTCGCGGCGGATTGCATCGCAGAATACGAGGCTGATCCGATCCCACATCCCGACAAGAAATTGTTCCATTACTACCAATTCGTGTCGGTCGGCCGCAGGGACGAGAACAACCGTTTCGTGAACCGACAGAAGCTCTACGAACTTGGCCCGAAATTCCTGACCGCGTATTCCGAACGCCTGGAGGCCTGGTTGCTGGAAAACGCGGAGGACGTCTACGGCCTGAGGGCCTGACGAAATTATTTGCAGATGGAATGCGTACGACGTAATATCCCGTTTCAACTAAAGGAGGCTCAAATGAAAAAAATCGCTTTGCTCAGTTCCTGCGTTTTTATGGCCCTTTCCGCGTTCGTGCTCCCGGCGGGCGGCGCCGAGACCAAAGTCGCCTACAAGGTCGCCCATTCCTATCAGCCGGACCATCCGTTCTCCGTCGGCATGAAGCAGCTCGCAGCCATGGTCAGCGAGAAGACTGCCGGACAGTTCACCCTCACCGAATATCCGTC
>JAIFKU010000078.1 GCA_020049495.1 Accumulibacter sp. | reverse complement strand
CGCCGGAGAGGTCGAGTCCGTGGCCCTGGCGCACGCGTGCCCAGCCTTTGTCGGAGACGATCAGCGTGACCGGCTCGTCGGCGACGGCGGCGACTTCCGAGCGCGAGGCCATAGCCGCCGACTCGATCAGCGTGCGCCGGTCGTCACCGTGTTTGCTGGCGTCAGCCTTGATCTCGCGGATGACCAACCGGCGCAGCAGCGTGTCGCTCTCCAGCAGCTTGATCAGCTCCTCCTTCTCGGCGCGCAGCTTTTCCAGTTCCTGCTCGATCTTGATGCCTTCGAGCCGCGCCAGCTGGCGCAGGCGGATTTCGAGGATATCCTCGGCCTGGCGGTCGGAGAGCAGGAAGCGCGCAATCAGCGCCGGCTTGGGTTCGTCCGACTCGCGGATGAGGTGGATCACTTCGTCGATGTTGAGGAAGACGATGTGCCGGCCTTCGAGGATGTGGATACGGTCGTTGGCCTTGTCCAGACGGAATCCGGTGCGCCGGCGCACGGTCGAGACGCGGAACTGGCACCATTCTCCGATCAGGTCAGCCAACGTTTTCTGGCACGGCCGGCCGTCGATGCCGACGGCGACAAGATTGATCGGCGCGGTGGTTTCGAGGCTGGTATGGGCGAGCAGCAGGGCAACGAATTCGTCGCGGTCGAGACGTGAACTCACCGGCTCGAAGACGAGGCGGATGTCGTCGTCCTTGCCCGATTCGTCGCGTGCGCGTTCGAGTTGTGAGGCAAATAACGCCTTCAACTGCGCCGCCGACTGTTCGATCGATTTCTTGCCCGGCTTGGGTTGCGGGTTCATCAGCGCGCCGATTTCGGTGAGTACGCGGGCCGAGGAGACGCCGGGCGGCAACTCCCTGATCACCAGTTGCCAGGCGCCGCGCGCCATTTCCTCGAATTCGTAGCGCGCGCGCACGCGCAGGCTGCCGCGGCCGCTGCCGTAGGCACTGCTTATTTCGGCGGAGGTCGAGATGATCTGGCCGCCACCCGGGTAGTCCGGGCCGGGGATGTGCTCCATCAATTCGGCAACCCCAGCCGACGGGTTCTGCAGCTTGTGGATGGCGGCGTTGGCCACTTCGCGCAGGTTGTGCGAGGGCATTTCGGTGGCCATGCCGACGGCGATACCGGAGGCGCCGTTGAGCAGAGAGAAGGGCAGGCGGGCGGGCAGGAAGGCGGGTTCCTGGAACGAGCCGTCGTAGTTGGGCTGGTAGTCGACCGTGCCCTCGCCGAGTTCGCCGAGCAGCAGTTCGGCAATTGGCGCCAGGCGCGCTTCGGTGTAGCGCATGGCCGCCGCGCCGTCGCCATCGCGCGAGCCGAAGTTGCCCTGGCCATCGACCAGCGGATAACGCAGCGAGAAGGGCTGCGCGATGCGCACCATGGCGTCATACGAGGACGTGTCGCCATGCGGATGGTATTTGCCGATCACGTCGCCGACGACGCGCGCCGACTTGACCGGCTTGGCGCCGGCCATCAGGCCGAGTTCGCGCATGGCGAAGAGCACGCGGCGCTGCACCGGCTTCTGGCCATCCTTGACGTCGGGCAGGGCACGCCCCTTGACCACGGCGATGGCGTATTCGAGATAGTCACGTGAGGCCGATTCGTGCAGCAGGATGCTCTCGCCGTCGTCGTCTTCTTCCGCTGTCGCAGGCATCAAGGCAGGGGGGGGTGGCGGTGCTTCGGCTAACGGCAAGTCGTCGAACAGGTCAGGGGTACTGGGCATGTCAATCCTTATGATTAATTTCAGAATTCGCCACCAGGGCACAGAGACGCGGAGGTCTCACAGAGAAAACAAAGGCATGAGGGTTCCGGATTGATCTGTGCCGCGCCGGGCAGGAGCCTGTCTGTGGTGTCCCACGGGAATTCTTTTCACTCATTTACCTATCTTGTTTCCATTGCGCAATGGGCTTACTTCGACCCCTTGTCGGCAGTGAAGCGTGCAGCGAACTCATCCTGCGTTTTCTGCTCACGCCGTACCTCCCGCGCTTCTTCGCTGGCGAAGTGGCGATCGGAAAGCGTATCGAAGGCCTTGAGTTTCTTTCGCTGTTGCTGCCAGTGAGACTGTCCGTCGGCGGTGTGTCTGGCCTGCATGGCGACGGCCTGGCGCTGCGCATCGATGGCCTCGTCAAGACGGTTGATGAACTCCTGATAGTTGTGCCATTCGCGCGGGGAGATTCCGTTTTGAGCCGCCTGCCTGAAACGCATGGCGTATTCATCGCGATATTGCTGCAACATTCCAAGTTTGCTGTTTGCGTCGCGTTCGTTGGCAATCAGTTGCGCCAGACGAAGCGTTGCATCGTCAGCACGGATTTGCATCAACTCAAGGACGGTTTGCAGGGAAAACGGTTTGGCCATGACTTTGCCTGAAGAGGAGAGTCATTTTAACCGTAACTCAGTGCTTGGTACCAAACAGGGAATAGAGCCGCTGAATACTGCTCGCGTAATCGGCGCGTTCGCTCAGGGCCTGCTGCAGAAAGGCTTCAAATGCGGGATAGATCGTGATGGCTTGATCGAGCAAGGGATCGGAACCCGCGACATAGGCGCCGACACTGATCAGATCGCGTGAACGCTGATAGCGCGAAAAGAGCTGCTTGAAGTGACGGATCTGCTCGAAGTGTTCCGGGGTGATCAGGTTGACCATGGCCCGCGAAATCGATTGTTCAATATCGATCGCCGGGTAATGCCCGGCATCGGCCAGCGATCGAGAAAGAACAATGTGGCCGTCGAGGATGGCGCGCGCTGAATCGGCGATCGGATCCTGCGGATCGTCGCCTTCGGCCAGCACGGTATAGAAGGCGGTGATCGAACCGCCACCATCGGCACCGTTGCCGGCGCGCTCGACCAGTTGCGGCAGCCGTGCAAACACCGAGGGCGGATAGCCGCGAGTGACCGGCGGTTCGCCGATGGCCAGCGCAATCTCGCGTTGCGCCATGGCATAGCGGGTGAGCGAGTCCATGATCAGCAGGACATGCCGACCCTGATCGCGAAAATACTCGGCAATCGAGGTGGCATAAGCGGCCCCCTGCAGGCGCATCAGCGGGCTGACGTCGGCTGGTGCGGCGACGACAACGGAGCGGCGCAGACCTTCCTCGCCGAGAATCTGCTCGATGAACTCTTTCACTTCGCGACCGCGTTCACCGATCAGCCCGACGACAATGACTTCGGCCGAGGTGTAGCGCGCCATCATGCCGAGCAGGACGCTTTTGCCGACCCCCGAGCCCGAGAACAGCCCCATGCGTTGCCCGCGACCGACCGTCAGCAGGGCGTTGATGGCGCGTATCCCGACGTCAAGCGACTGTTCGATGGGCGCGCGCGACATCGGGTTGATCGGACGGCCCTGCAGCGGGCGCAGGGCGTCGGCCAGCAACGGCCCGTGCCGGTCGAGCGGGCGCCCGGCACCATCGATGATCCGACCGAGCAGCGCATTGCCGACTGGCAGGAGCTTGGCGCGATCGACAGAACGTCGCCTGGCCGGTGGCGCTTGTCCGATCCTGGGCGGCGCAGTCGGCGTTTCAAGGGCGACAACCCGGGCGCCGGGTGACAGGCCATAGACATCTTCGGAGGGCATCAGGAAAAGCCGCTCGCCATTGAAACCGACGACCTCGGCTTCGATCGGCGAACCGCCAGCGGGAAGAATGCGGCACGAACTGCCCAGCGGCAGTTTCAGGCCGGAAGCTTCCATGACCAGACCGTTGATGCGCGTCAGGTGGCCGCTGGGCAGTAGTGGCGAGGCCTGGCTGGCCGCTTCGCGGCAGTGGTCGAGAAAACTGCGCCAGTTGTCCAGATGCCCGTTCTGAAGCTTGTCATTCATGGTGACAGAAAGTTCAAGGCTTGTCGCTCAGCCACTCCTGGCTGATGCCGATGGATTCGATCACGCGCCGCCAGCGTGTTTCCATGGTCGCGTCAACTTCGCTGGCCCCCAGTTCGACGCGACAGCCTCCGGGCGTCAGCGTGCTGTCCTCGATGATTCGCCAGTTGTTATGCGCAAGCTGATCACCAAGGTGGGAACGGATCAGTGCGGCATCATCGGGATGGGCGAACAATGCCGGATGACCCAGATGCGTGTGCAAGGTGGCGATTGCTTCCTTGACGACCGGCAGCAACAGTTCCGGTTTGATGCGCAGGCTCTGGCGCAGCATCTGCTCGGCAATTTCCACCGAGGTGGCCAGCAACTGGTCGGCAACGTGTTGATCAAGCGCTCTGAGCGATTGGTCCAGACTCGTCATCAAGGCATCGATTCTGGTTGCACTAAGGCGTGCCTGGGCCAGTCCTTCTTCGTGGCCGGCAGCGTAACCCTGCTGGTGGGCTTCGATATGCATGCGTTCAATGTCGGCTGCCGTCGGCAGGACAAGCGGAATTTTCTCGCCCGGATCGACCCTTTCGCCCCCGCTGACTGACGGGGCGGACGCTGCTTTCGCTGCTTGCAAGGCCGTCTGTTCCGCCTCGTCGAAGGCGGCGACTTCCCAGCGCTGGTAGGCGGTGAGCTTCTCCTTGGGGACGAAGCCGGTCATGGCTGGCGCGCGCTCAGATCATTTCCTCGCCACCCGCGCCGCCCAGCACGATCTGGCCTTCGTCAGCCAGACGGCGGACGATCTTGAGGATTTCCTTCTGTTCGCCTTCGACTTCCGAGAGGCGCACCGGACCGCGTGATTCGAGGTCTTCACGCAACATTTCTGCCGCACGTTGCGACATGTTCTTGAAGATTTTCTCGCGCAAGGGCTCGGAAGCCCCTTTCATGGCCAGGATCAGCGAGTCGGACTGGATTTCACGCAGGAGAAGCTGGATGCCGCGGTCGTCGAGATCAAGCAGGTTCTCGAAGACGAACATTTCATCAAGAATCTTCTGCGCCAGATCCGGGTCGTATTCGCGGATCGAATCGACCACCGTGGTCTCATTGGCTGTACCCATGAAATTGAGAATCTCAGCGACCGAACGCACACCACCCATGGCCGATTTCTTGATGTTGGCCGAACCCGCGAGTAGACGCAGCATGACGTCATTCAACTCTCTCAACGCTTCCGGCTGGATGCCTTCAAGCGTAGCGATGCGCAACACTACATCGTTGCGCAGGCGTTCGGTGAAATGGTTGAGGATATCACTGGCATGGTCGTTCTCAAGGTGTACGAGAATGGTGGCAATGATCTGCGGGTGCTCGTTGCGGATCAGATCGGCGACGGTCGGCGCGTCCATCCACTTGAGGCCCTCAATGCCGTTGGTCTCGCCGCCCTGCAGGATGCGCGAGATCAGGTTGGCCGCCTTGTCGTCACCCAGCGCCTTGGTCAGCACCGAGCGGACATAAGCGTCGGTATCGACGTGCACTGCGGCGGATTCACGCGCGGTTTTCTGAAAATCCGCCAGCACCGCTTCCACTTTGGCGCGCGGCACCGATTTCAGACCCGCTATGGCATGACCCAGTTTCTGTACGTCTTTTGGCCCGAGATGCTTGAGCACCTCGGAGGCAAAGTCCTCGCCGAGTGCAATGAGCAGAATGGCGCTTTTCTCTACGCCGTCGTCAACTGGCATTGGAACCCGTCCAGTCCTTGATGATATTGGCGACAACCTTCGGATCCTGCTGCGCCAGGTCTCGCGCCTGTGCGAGTTTGCTTTCCAGAGCCTCAGCCGCGGAAGGTGTCTGACTCCCGTCTTCGTCAAGGATGTTGACGTTGCCGCCCAGGGAGCGGCTGGCCGTCCTTGGTGGTGCTTCAAGCATGGTCTTGATCAGCGGACGAACGACCTTGAGCGCCAGATAGGCCACGATGGCGGCGATGGCAGCATATTTGAACAGTTCCTTGAGCAGGGAAAGAATTTCGGGGTCTTTCCAGAGCGGGATTCCCGAATCATTCCTTTCGATCGTGGTGAAGGGGGCGTTGGCCACCGAGACGGTATCGCCGCGCTCCTTGTTGAAACCCAGGGCTTCCCTGACCAGTTCGTTGATCTGCTTGAGTTCAGGGTCCGAAAGCGGTTTGCTCAGTCCCTTGGCGTCCTTGCGGTGATTGATTACGACCGCCGCCGACAGGCGCTTGATCGTGCCGACCGACTGCCTGGTGTGACGAATGGTCTTGTCCAGTTCGTAATTGATTGTCGAATCCTTGCGCGTATTGATCGGCTGGGCGACGCTGTTGATCGCCGCCTGAACCCCGGCGGCGTTAAGCTGGCCGGGTAGTGGCTGGCCCGGAGCGGCCGCCGGACCTGCGCCGGGTACGGCCGGTTGCGTCAGCGGAGCTGTCGCCGGGACCGGCGGCTGGTTGCTCAGTGCACCCGGAACGCCCTGTGCCGAAGGCGTGGCGCTGGCCGACTCGCTGGTCTGCTGGCTGCGAATGCTGATGTCCGGCGGGGTGGTATTCGGGCGGTGCGTTTCGGCCGTCTGCTCGTTCTGCGAGAAATCGACATCGGCGGCAACCTGGACGCGGGCATTGCCCGGCCCGACGATGGGCGCGAGGATGTCGCCCACCCGCTTGATGGCGTTGGCTTCGATTTCCTGAACGTACTTGATTTGCGTCGCATCGAGGCCGGCATTCATCAGCGAGCTCTTGAGCTGCGAGAGCATCGCTCCGCTTTGATCGATGAGGGTGACGCTGGTGACTGCAAGATTGGGTACGCTGGCGGCGACGAGATTCTGGATACCGGCGATCTGTGAGGAGTCCAGCGCGCGTCCGGGGTAAAGATTGAGCAACACGGAGGCCGAAGGCTTCAAGTCCTCGCGCACGAAAACGGTCGGCTTGGGGATCGCCAGATGCACACGCGCGGCCTGAACCGCACCAATCGACTGGATCGTCCGTGACAGTTCGCCTTCAAGACCGCGCTGGTAATTGACCTGTTCGGCAAACTGGCTGATGCCGAACTTCTGGTTTTCCATCAGTTCGAAACCGACCCCACCACCCTTTGGCAAGCCTTGCGAAGCCAGGCGCAAGCGAACTTCATGCACTTTCGCGCCAGGGACCAGGATGGCGCCACCACTGTCATTGAATTTGTACGGAACGTTCAACTGTTCAAGGGCGGCGATGATGGCGCCGCCGTCACGTTCGGAGATATTGGAAAAAAGAATGCGGTAGTCGGCCTGCTTGAGCCAGGTGCTGCTGGCGACGAGCAGCGCGACGATGGCGGCGAGAGCCACCATCAGCAAAACCTTTTGCTGGTTGCTCAAACGCGTCAGGGCATAACGCAGACGATCGCTCAGATTGTCGGCTTCTGCTGTCGTTCGGGTAGTGGTTCCGGTTGCCGCCATGCTTGCGATAGTTGGTGAACTCTGCGATTAATCAAGCAAAAAGCGAAATGTGCTGAGAAATATTCTACTATTGTATCTGTTAATTGCACGGGATTTTCCATCTAATGAGCGATGCAGCGCAAATTGCGGTTCCCGATCAGAAGGCTGAAGAACTGCAGCGAGCCTTTGACGTATTCAACCAGGTATCGCTTGAGCTGACGCAGGCCTACGAGGGGCTGCAGGGTCGGGTTGAATCGTTGACCGCCGAGTTGGCCGTGGCCAACGGCGAGTTGCGTCGGCAATATCAGGAGAAAGAAGCGCTTTCCGAGCGGCTTTCCCTTCTGCTCAATGCCCTGCCGGCTGGCGTGGTGGTCCTTGACAGTACGGCGGCGGTCAGTGAGGCCAATCCGGTCGCCCGGCACATGCTGGGTGAGACCATCATCGGCAGCGACTGGCCGCTGCTGGCGCGGGCAAAACTGTGCGCCACCGATGCGCCGGACGAGTGGCAACTCGACCAGCGCCGCGTGGCCATGGCCGAGAGTCCGCTGGACTCGGCAGGAGGGCGCATCCTGCTACTTCAGGACATTACCGTGGCGCATGAACTCAAGGCCAACGTCGAGCGTAACCAGCGTCTGGCGGCCATGGGCGAGATGGCTGCGGCGCTGGCGCACCAGTTGCGCACGCCGCTGGCGACCGCCTTGCTCTACAGTTCAAATCTGGCTCAGCCGGAGCTTTCCGATGCGGCACGTACGCGCTTTGCCGGCAAGGCGGCCGAGCAGTTGAAGCGTCTTGAGCGCCTGATTCAGGACGTGCTGTTGTTTGCGCGCGGCGAGAGCATAGGCCGCGATGTGATTGCGACCGCGTCGCTGCTCGCCGATGCCGTCCAGACCATGGAACCCCTGTGTCTGGAAAAAGGGGTCACCTTCAGCGCCACATCCGCTGTCGGGGACTCTATAATCACAGGCAGTCGTAAAGCGCTCGGCGGGGCGCTGCTGAATCTGCTGGAAAATGCGCTGCAGGCCTGCGAGAGCCGCGCTGAATGCGTTGGCGAGGTCAGGTTGAGCGCAACCATCTCCGGTAGGCAACTAAGAATCAGTGTACGCGATACGGGTGGAGGCATCGCGCCGGAGGCGCAGGCGCGAATTTTCGAGCCCTTCTTCACCACCCGGGGGCAGGGAACGGGCCTCGGTCTGGCGATTGCTCTCGGCGTGGCGCGTGCGCATGGCGGTAGCATTGAAGTCAGTTCGCTACCGGGGGAAGGTTCGGAATTTGTCATGCTGCTTCCCGCCGGCTTGGCGGCTGAATAACAACTCGTGGATGAAAATGGCACAGGGATTACCGATACTGGTCGTTGAAGACGACACCCATCTGCGCGAAGCCGTGTGCGATACGCTCGAACTGGCCGGACAAGCCGTGATCTCCGCAGCGGGAGGGGAAGAGGCGCTCCGCTTGCTCGAGACACAGGCCGTGGCGCTGGTGGTGAGTGATGTACGCATGATGCCGATGGATGGCATTGCACTGCTCAAGGAGATACGCAGCCGTTTTCCTCATCTTCCCGTGGTCCTGATGACGGCTTTTGCCGAAGTCGACCGGGCGGTCGAGGCCATGCGTTCCGGCGCCTGTGACTTCCTGCTCAAGCCATTTGAACCGAAGGCTCTGCTTGAACATGTGGCCCGCTATCGCTTGCCCGAAGCCATGGACGATGAGCGGGTGATCGCCAGCGATCAACTCAGTCGCAATCTCTTTGCCCTGGCGACACGCGTCGCACAGACCGATACGACGGTCTTGCTGACCGGCGAAAGCGGTGTCGGCAAGGAAGTGGTTGCGCGCTACATCCACAATCATTCGGCGCGTCATTCGGGCCCCTTTGTGGCGATCAACTGTGCAGCCATTCCGGATAGCCTGCTTGAGGCGACGCTTTTCGGCTACGAGAAGGGCGCCTTTACCGGCGCGCAGCAGGCTCAGGCGGGAAAGTTCGAACAGGCGCAATACGGCACGCTGCTGCTCGACGAAGTGACCGAGATGCCGCTGGGGCTGCAGGCGAAGCTCCTGCGTGTGCTCCAGGAACGCGAGGTCGAGCGTGTCGGGGGCAAGAAACCCATCGCCCTCGACATCCGCATCATCGCCACATCCAACAGAG
The DNA here is from genome assembly GCA_020049495.1 of Accumulibacter sp. Taxonomy (GTDB): domain Bacteria; phylum Pseudomonadota; class Gammaproteobacteria; order Burkholderiales; family Rhodocyclaceae; genus Propionivibrio. Next base: position 1,762 of record JAIFKU010000078.1, on the reverse strand, counting down.
ACATGGCCGAGGCCGTGGCCAGGGGGATGTTGCGCGAAGACGTCTATTACCGGCTCAACGTGTTTCCTTTGCTGATTCCTGCCTTGCGTCAGCGCCCCGAGGATATTGTCCCTCTGGCGCAGCATTTTCTGGCCGAACACGGCGGTCGTTCCGGACGCACGGGCCTGCGTCTGGCCCCTTCTGCCGAACAGGCCTTGCGCCGGCATTCCTGGCCGGGCAACGTGCGCGAGCTGGAGAACGTCATGCAGCGCGCCGTGATTTTTGCTGCCGGTGAGATCGTTGAAGTCGATGCGCTGCACCTCTCGCTGTTGCCGGCCGGGGGCATAATGCAGGTGGCCAGTCCCGAGGCTGCGCTGGCGAATCCTCAGGCCACTCTGTCAGAAGGGCAAAAGACGGATAACATGAGAGACTTGGAACGTGAGCATATTCTGGATACGCTGGTTGCCGTGGGCGGTTCGCGCAAACTTGCCGGCGAACGTCTCGGAATGTCAGAACGAACCTTGCGACACAAACTCAAACAGTACCGAGAAGCGGGTTTGTTCAACGAATGAGCGGGATGATCCGGTAACGCATTAGCAAGCTGGCGCGCTTTTTGCAAGATACTGTGTGACGACGGTCTGGAGAAGCAAATGGATACCAAGGGAATTGATCAGATGTTGAGCGTTTTGCGGGCTACTGCGGCCCAGGCTGGTGGCCGTGTATCCGAGACGCAGAGCGCTCCGGCGGGTGGGGCGGATTTCGCCCAGATCCTGCAGAATTCGATAGCTCAGGTCAATCAGACGCAGCAGCAGGCGGAAGGCATGGCGGCAAATTTTGCCGCCGGCGACAGTACCGCCAACCTGCACGAGGTCATGATCTCGCTGCAGAAGGCCAATGTATCCTTCCAGGAAATGGTCCAGGTACGCAATAAACTCGTTTCCGCCTATCACGACGTGATGAACATGCAGGTCTAAACGCTGCCCAAGCTTAATGAACAACTGCACCTGCGGGCGCCGTTGTTATTTCAAGTCATCCCGATTCTCAGGGACTGAGCCATGGGTTAATGACTGGAACGCCGGTCGGCTCAAAATCAGCCACATTACGGGTGACGACGGTCATGCCATGCACAAGCGCTGTGGCCGCAATGAGTCCGTCACGTACGGGGCGTGGGTCTGGCACATGGAGTCTTGCGCTGCGCTGCGCGACAGCGGTATCTACGGCCAGGATGCGGCCAGCAAAAGCAGGTAGGACTTGGCCGGTCATCCATGCTCGAATTATCGCGCCCTGCGATGGGTCACGGCGCTCAGCCAGCAAGACGCCGATTTCCAACTCCTGAATGGTGATTGCCGAGAGATACAAATCATTGGCATCTACGCTGTCTGCCCAATCTGCAGCGTGACAATCCGCTTTTCCAAGACGAATTTTCCGTAACTCGGAAACGACATTGGTATCAAGCAAATACATCAAGATAGATCCGCTGCTTGTGCAAGGTCGTTAAGTTGCCGTATTTCAAAATCAATATCTTCGACGCCGGGCATCGCCAATAGATCGGCGATCTTCGTGGGTTTGCCAGTGATTTTTTTATACGCTTCAAACGTCAGTAGCACATGTGCTGGACGTCCACGATCCGTGATGAATACCGGGCCGGCGATTGCTGCTTTTTTGGCTTTACTGGCATCCTGATTAAACTGGCGGCTTGAGAGTGTCGTGATGGTCATGGCGTTACCTCTAATCGGCAGGCAATGTAGGTACGTTACAACATTAATTCTTCCTGCGCAAGTTA
>JAIFKU010000077.1 GCA_020049495.1 Accumulibacter sp. | reverse complement strand
CGTCGAGCCTGTTGTTTTGCGCGCTTCAAGGTCGCGGTGCGCAGTGGCGGCATCGGCCAGTGCATAGGTCTGGTTGACCTCGATTCTGACCTTGCCCGAAGTGACAACAGCGAAAAGCGCTTCGCCATGGGCGACCAGATCATCGCGCCTGGCGGTGTATTGGCCAAGGATGGGCCGGGTAACATAAAGAGAACCTTTTTGTGCAAGCAGCAGCGGATCAAATGGCGGCACCGGGCCGGAGGCATTGCCAAAGGAAACCATCATGCCGCGCGTGCGCAGGCTGTCGAGCGAACTCATGAAGGTGTCCTTGCCAACGCCGTCATAGACCACGGCCACGCCCTCGCCACCGGTGATCTCACGCACCCGTTTGGCGACATCTTCCCGCGTGTAGAAAATGATGTGGTCGCAGCCATGCAGCCTGGCCAGTTCAGCCTTGGCTTCTGTCGAGACGGTCCCGATCACGGTCGCCCCAAGCGCCTTGGCCCACTGGCAGGCAATCAGCCCGACTCCGCCGGCTGCGGCATGGATCAGCACGCGATCGCCGGCTTGTACCGGATAGGTAAGACGCAGCAGGTAGGCGGCGGTCAGGCCTTGCAGCAGCATCGCAGCGCCGGTACGACAATCGATGCCTGCGGGCAGCTTGAGCAGCCGGTCCGCGGGCAGGCAGCGGACCTGGCTGTAGGCGCCCAGGGGGCCACCCGCGTAGGCCACACGGTCGCCAATACGCAGATCGGTGACACCAGCGCCGACTGCTTCGACAACGCCTGCTCCTTCCGTGCCCAGCCCGGAAGGCAGAGGCAAGGGGTAGAGGCCGCTGCGATGATAGGTGTCGAGGTAGTTCAGGCCTACCGCTTCATGCCGCACACGCGCCTCGCCAGGCGCCGGGTCGCCAACGGCGACCTCCTCCCAGCACATGACTTCGGGACCGCCGGTCTGATGAATACGCATGGCAAAGGACATGACTTTCTCCTGAGTAAGTGCAGCAGAGAGCGTTTGGCGCGATTGCATCCGTTCGACGGATCGCGTTAACGCAAACCATTAGACTAGCCGCAGTACGCTTCTCGAGCAAGCCAGAGGCATCCAGAGCCAGGCAGCATCGTGCGAAAAAAATGCACAACCCCTGTGAGGATTCTATAAGTATCAACAGGTTCCTTCTCAGGATTTGGAAGGTTCAGGATTGGCATGCGCCGCCCCTTCCCTGTCGAGTCTCTATACTTCAGTATCTCTTTTTGGCGAGTGCATTACGAGATTTGGCCAGGTTGGAGATAACCTCTTCGCTGCGTAACAGAGCGACTCCAACGGAAAGGACATCGATCACGCAAAGCTGCGCAATACGCGAAGCCATGGGTTCGAACCGATATCCGGTTTCAGATGACCCGACAAGAAGGGTATGTTGGACAACCTTTGATAAGGGAGACTTCGAGTAACTGACAATCCCGATCGTCGAAGCCCCGGCTAGCTCAGCCGCCTGTACCGCTTCAACGACATCATGTGTCGCTCCGGAGTGCGAAATGGCGACAAAAACCTGGCCGGGTTTCATCATTGACGCCGCCATGATGGCCATGTGTCCATCGTTGAACCATTCGCAAGGAATACCGATCCTGAAAAACTTGTGGTAGGCATCCATTGCAACCGCCGCGGAGCCGGCCAGGCCGTGGAAAATAATCTTCTGCGCATTGCGCAGTTTCTCAATGGCTTGCTGTACGACCACAAAATCAAGCGTGCCAAAGGTACTGTTAATGGCTTCGCGGTTGGCGTCGAACACTTTGCGCACCAGTTCGGGAACTTCTTCCTTTTCGCTCATCGACTCGTGGATACTTCTCACGGCCGGGATGATGTTCTGCGCCAGATGAATCTTGAAATCCTGAAAACCTTTCAAACCTAGCGCACGGCAGAAGCGAATAACCGTCGGGTCGCTGACGTGCGCCTGTTCGGCAAGCTGGCTAACCGAGAAGTGGATCACTTCTTTGGCATTACCCAAAACGTAGTCAGCGACCTTCTTTTCCGACTTGCGAAGGTCGCTGTACTTGTCAGTTACGAAATTAACTTGTTCTAGCATTTTGAAATCTTATCCCTTTTTGGCATCTCTGCCACGGACGTGTGACCGTGTGCTTCAAACACTTAGCTTGGTTTGAAGTTGCCGTTCTCGAACGGAAGATCCAAATCGGCGAATCCCTTCTCGATTATTGACAGAATCTCGCCGTACTTCGCTTCATCAAAGCGCGGCAACAGCATCGGCTTGCGCGGGAACCCGGCGTCATAGCCGCGCGCGTAGAGCGCCATATGGGATATGATAGTAGAGTCTGTGAAATGAAGCTTGTCCGAAAGGCTCATCATCACGAGATAAGCCTTGCGCGCACGGTCCCATTCAGCGGCAAAGGTCGCGCGCACCAGCTCGGTCATGATTTCTGGCGCCCAGTTGTTGATGCCGGCGATTGCTGCTCTGACACCCATATGGTAAAGCGGCAGCCATCCGGTCGAAGTGCCGGGGATGAGTTGGAAATCACTGCCCGCTTCCTGCGCGCCATAGGCGACCTGCGTGATCAGACCGAGCGACAAAGGACTGTCCTTCATGCCGGCAAGGCCGAGGCCCTGCAGTTTCTTCACTATCTTGAGGCTAAGGGTATAACGAGATGTCTCAGGATTGTTGTACGCATAGACCGGAATTTTCACCGCGTTGATGATGGCCTTATAGTATTCGACGACCGCATCGTCGGTGTGTTTGTAATAGAACGGGGGCACAGCACCCACGGCGTCGGCGCCGATTTCCTCGGCAGCGATCGCGAGCTCGACGGCGGTCTTGGTGTCGATACAGCCGACATGGGGAAGCAGAATCTTGCCCTTGAAACCATCGGCCGATTGTTTGGCCAGCTTGTAGATCGAAATCCGCTCTTCAGTTGACATCAAGGGGCCGGCGCCATAGGAGCCGGTCAGGAAGAGACCGTCCACGCCCTTGGAAAACATCCAGTCCATGTGCCAGCGCGTCTTGACCTCATCGATCCGGCCGGCGGCATCAAAAATGGTGATATTGGGCACGAGAGATCCAGTAATAGTCATGATAAATCCTTTAGTTGGTTACGTTGATGGGTGGGGTAGGTAAGATGATAAAAACGTGGCAGCTAGCTCAGGCCACTTTGTCATGAAAACGGATTCCTGCAGCGGCGTTGACCGCACATTCCCTGCGCCCGTGGACCAGGACATCGACGACGTTCTTGGCCACGATTCTTGAAACGTTGCCGGCCGCCTCAATTGAGGTGGCCGCAAGATGCGGCGTCAGCGTGATGCCGATGTCCCGGAGGCAGGAGTCCCTAGACAGAGGTTCCGGGTCGAAGGCATCGAGCGCAGCACCGGCGATACGCTTGTCATGCAGCGCGGCACACAAGGCCTCGTCGTCGACAAGCCCGCCGCGTGCGGTGTTGATCAGATAGGCGTTGCGCTTCATCAGGGCCAGGCGTCGAGCATCAACGATGCCTCTGGTTTGCGCATTCAGTGAAAGGGCCAGTATGAGGAAATCTGCCTTGGCAAAAACTTCGTCAGCCGACATCGCGAGATTCACGCCGGAACGAGCACACCATTCGCGATCCGGCTGGACGTCGAAGGCGGTGATTTGTACGCCAAATCCCGACAACAATTCGACGATGCGCTTGCCTACATTGCCGAGCCCGAGGATTCCTACCGTTTTGCCAGAAATCTCGTAGCCTGCCGAACGTTCCCAGCGTCCTGCCTTCAGGATTTCAATATGCTTGTCGATTGCTCGCGCCGCAACAAGCATGAGCGCCAGGGTCAACTCGGCGACGGCGTTTCGATTGGCCCCAGGCGCATTGGCAACGAGTACGCCCTTGTCCGTTGCTGCAGAAACATTGATCGCGTCCAGACCAGTGCCATGCATATGCACCAGTTGCAATTGATCGGCTGCGGCAAATACGCTTGCGTCGACCGTTTCGTTGCCGACAATCAGCGCATCAAAACCGGCAATTTCCGCGGCGATTTCCGCGGCCGTCATCGATGGCTTGGAACCCCAGACCACTTCGATGCCATTGGCCTTGAGTGTCTCGATAGCGTCCGGCGCAACTCGCCCGAATGACTTTGAGGTAACGAGAACCTTCACAACGAACTCCCTTCCTGAAGATTGATTTCACGCAGAGCGGAAACTAATTGCACATACCCCCGGTGCGCCCGGTCATAACGTCCGGTCTGAGCGAGATCGGGAATGAACGACCGGTAGGCACGCGGGCCACCGGAAAACGAAAGTCCGTCAATGGCCCCGAGACCGTGCAGAGCGAGTATTGCGGCACCGGCTATCGAGCCCTCGCCATCCTCAGGCGTGCGCAGTTCCATGTTCAGTACATCAGCGAGCAGTTGAGGGATGATGGGCGATTTGGCCAGGCCTCCCGTGAGCACGATGTGCGAAGCGATGGGGGTTCGCTGCTTCATGATGCCAATGATTGAGCGCAGATCGTAGGCGACCGCCTCAAGCAGAGCACGAGCCACGTGCCCTGTACCATGATCAGCCGTCAGCCCATAGATCGTGCCCTTGAGACGACCGTCCCAATAGGGCGAACGTGCCTTGCGCAAATAGGGCAGAAAGTACAGTCCGTCTGCACCGGGCTCCACCTCGGCCGCTAGCCGGTTCATGAGCTCATACGTTTGCGTCGCGTCGGTCTCCGCCGCACCAATCAGATTGGAACCTAGCCATTGATAGGCGTTTCCAACATTGGTGACGATGCCGCCGTAAGCCCATAGATCATCGGTCAGGCAAAAGCACCAGAGGCTCGCGGTATCATCGACCGTCATGACATCGGTAATGCAGCGGGCTGCGCCTGAAGTGCCCAGATCGATGTTGACCGCACCAATTGCCGACGCCCCGGACCCCAGGTTGGCGAGAGGACCGTCACCGCCGCCGAGAATTATCCGGACGTTGTCCGGCAAGCCGCAGCCCGCTAGCGGCGAATCGCTCCTGAGAGCAAATTTTTCCAGTCCTGAGACCGGGCGGGAAAGCTGATCGTCACCCACCCCGGCCGCATCGGTTGCCCTTGCATGCCAGCGATGTGATCGGATATCCAGCATGCCCGTAGCCGAGGCCATCGAATAGTCGACGACCCACTCTCCGATCAGGGGGAAAGTCACGTACTCCTTGATCGAAACAAAGCGTCGAGCCGCACCAAACAAGGCTGGCCTGATCTCGCGTAGCCATGCCAGTTTGGCGAGCGGAAAGATCGAGTTCATCGGGCACCCGGTCTCCGGATAGAGCCAGTGCTCGCCATGCGTTTTCTTCATGGCCTCAGCCTGCGGTTCGGCCCGCCCGTCCGACCACAGGATATTCTGGGTCAACGGTTTCCCGGCAGCGTCGAGAGCGATGACTCCGTAGAGTTGTGATGAAAAGCCGATGGCTCCGATCGTCTTGGGATCGGCGCCCGGCTCGGCGAGGCACTGCTTGATCGCTCGATAGACCTCGTTGCGAACGAGATCGGGATCCTGTTCTTCAAAGTAGGGAGCGGGCCGTGTCGTCGAATAAGCGATCTGCGCGCGAGCCAGGATATTGCCAGTCGCATCGAACACCATCGCGCGTACCGAGGATGTTCCTATGTCGACCGCGAGCACGCGCTCCTTCGATGATTTCATTTGCTTCACTCCATTCGCCAATTACCCAGGCTTGATCATCGACCGTCCCAGCGATTGACCCAATGCACGGGTTGTTCGCCGCGCAGTACGCGCAGCACTTCCATCGCCGCCTTGCTTTGCAATTCCTGGATCGATGCCTCCGAGTACCAGGCGGTGTGGTCGGACAGCACGACATTGTCGAGGGTGATCAAGGCGCTGTCGCGTGGCAGTGGCTCGCGTTCAAAGACATCGAGACCGGCGCCCATGATCGCCTTGCGTTCGAGTGCGGCAATCAGGGCGCTTTCATCGATCAAGGGGCCGCGGCCGGTATTGATCACGATCGCCGTCGGTTTCATCAGCGCGATTTCGCCGGCCCCCAGCATGTGCCTTGTTTCAGCAGTGAGCGGCGCGTGCATCGAGATGAAGTCGGACTGGGCGCAAAGCGTAGGCAGATCAACCAATTCCACACCGGGACAATCCGCCGCTGTCTTGTTGGGGTCAGCAACGAGCACGCGGTCGACTCCCATGCCACGCATCTTGCGTTCGAAGGTGTGGGCGATCCGTCCATAGCCGACCAGGCCGAGCGTCAAACCGGCGATGCGGTACATTTTTTCCTGCCGCGCGACATTCCACGCCCCGTTGCGTACCGCCCGATCCCGCTGCACGACGTGACGCACGACGGCGAGGAGCAGCGCCATGGCGTGATCACTGACTTCCTCGGCGCCATAGTCGGGAACATTGGCGACGTAGATCCGGAGCGCTGCCGCTGCCACACGGTCAATGGCGTCAATACCGATGCCATAGCGCACCACGGCGCGGCAGCGCGGCGCGCCGGAGAGCGCCGCGGCGGTGACCGGCGATTCCCTGACCAGCGCCGCGTCGGCGTCAACGAGCGCGGCGGCGACGGCTGCGGCGTCATTCTTACAGGGGCGCACGACCACCGTCGCACCGACTTCAGCGAGTATCGCCTGTTCGGTCGCGTAACTGTCATAGCCGTCGTCGAGGACGACGACGCGAAGAGCTTCAGCCATGATCTCTCACTTCTTCTGTTCGGCGATGGCGGCGAAGAGCTTGTCGACCCATTCCTTGCCGACGTCTTTTTCGACAAAGGCACGCACCGGCGGCTGCGCCAGCTTGCGGAATGCATCGACTTCAGGCAGGCTCAGTTCGGTCACTTCCATGCCCTTCTCGGTCAAGATCTTTTTGGCGCCAAGATCCTGCTCGGAAGTCATGCGGCGATGAATATCGCGCGCGATCCTGGTTCCCTCAATTACGGCATTTTGCTCATCGGCGCTCAGGCTCTTGAAAAACTTTTCATTCATCATGTAAGCGTGGATGCTCCACACATGGCCGTCAAGCGTAGCGTATTTCTGATACTGATAAAGACTGGCGGCAAGGATGTTAGTGACCCCATTCTCCTGTCCGTCAACGACTTTTGACTGCAAGGCGGTCGGCAGTTCACCCCACGGCACGGCCGAGGGAGAGGCTCCAAGCGATTCGATCAAAGCCTTGAACACGGGGCTCGGTTGAATGCGCATCTTCATGCCCTTCATGTCGGCCGGTGACCTGATCGGGCGCAGGCTGTTGGTGAAATGACGGACCCCGTTATCGGCGAGCGCGAGAAGTCGGATGCCGGTCCTCTGCAACATCAGGTCGGCGAAATCCTGGCCGAACTTGGAGTCATAGACGCGCCAGGCATGCTGGTGATTGTCGTAGAGATAGGGGATGCCGAGAATCGAAATCTGCTTGAAGACGCTGGCCACGGCACCGTCGTGCGCTACGGCGAGTTCGAGCGTGCCGAGCTTGACTCCTTCCATTGTTTCCGCGTCCTTACCGAACTGGCCGGCCGGATAGATCTCGACCTTGATCGAATTCTTGGTGGTTTTTTCGACGTAGTCCTTGAAGGCCAGCGCCGCCGCGTGCTTGGGCTGATCGACGTTGGCCGGTTGGAAATGTGCGTACTTCAGGACCTTTTGCTGGGCCTGCACCAGCGGCGCGAAAGCGACCGCAGCGAAGACCAGCGAAACCGCGATTTTCTTGAACATTGTTTTCCTCCTTAGGGGTGAATTAATGTGAAAAGCCCAACCATCTCGGAACGATAAGGCTCACTTCTGGAACAAAAATTACCAACAACAGAACAGAAAATTCGGCGACGATGAACGGGATCATGGCTATTGATATGGCTTCAAATTTCAGGCGGCTGACAGAGGTGATCACGAACAGGACGCCACCCACCGGTGGGGTGATCAGGCCTATTGTCAGGTTGAGGACGACGGCCATGGCGAAATGCAGCGGATCGATTCCGAATTGCGTGGTCAGCGGCGCAAGTACCGGGACGAGAATGATCACCGCCGGCAGGGTGTCGATGAAGAAGCCGCAGATGAAGACGAAAACAGCGACGATCAGCATGGCCAGGATCGGGCTGGTGGTCATCTGGCCGATCGCCATGGCGACTTCCTGCGGCAGTTGCAGGATGGTCAGGATCCAGGCGAAGAGCGAAGCCATGGCGACGATCAGCAACGCGCCGGAAGTGACCAGTGAGCTTTGCAGCAAGACCTTGGCGATCAGGCGCGGGGTCAGTACGCGAGTGACCAGAGTGCCGACCAACAGCGCATAAACAACTGCCACCGCGGAAGCCTCGGTCGCGGTAAACAGGCCGCTGATGATGCCGCCGATGATGATCACCGGCATCAATATCGCCGGAATCGCTTTCCAGAAATAGCGGCCGCGCTCGGCCCAAGTCGATTTTTTCTTTCCCGACTTATAGCCGTTGCGCACCGAGATGATGTGATTGGTGATCACCAGCGAGAGGCCAAGCAGCAGGCCCGGAAGGATCCCGGCCATGAACAGCCCGCCGACGGTGACGCGATTGTCAGTGATGGCGTAGATAACCATGATGATCGACGGCGGAATGATCGGGCCTATGGTCGCGGTCGCTCCAGATAGCGCGGCCGAATAGTGCGGATCATAACCGGCGCGCTGCATCATGCGCATCATGATCGCACCCGGTCCGGCGGCATCGGCGAGAGCCGAGCCGCTGATCCCGGCGAAAATCATGTTGGTCAGTACGTTGACATGGCCGAGGCCGCCGCGCAGGTGCCCGACAAGGCTATTGGTAAAACGCAGGATGGCGGTGGTGATTGCGCTCGCCGACATCAGGTCCGCCGCTAGCACGAAGAAGGGCACGGCCATCAGCGGGAAGGAGTTGATTCCACCGAAGAAACGTTGCGGAACGGAAAGCAGCGAGAGCTTTCCTTCGACGACCAGAGCCAGCAAACCGGCACCGCCCATGACGAATGCAAGAGGCACACCGATCGCCATGGCACCAACAAATACGATAAGCAGCGTGAGGCCCATTACATATCCTTCTCGTCAATGGATTCCAGGCTCTCCGACACTTCATGCTCACCAGCGACATAGCCGCGCCAGATGAACAGCAGATGAGCCAAGAGGCAGATTGCGCCGATCGGCACACAGGCATAGGGAATGGCCATGGAGATGTTGATCATTGGCGATTCCAGATCGACGGCAAAGTTGGCAAAGAGCAGGCCGAGAATGGCGACGGCAGCAAAAAACGCTGCCATCAGACAGGCCACAAGTATTCGCAACCGCCGCCGCGAATGTGGCGACAGCAAATCCTGCAGAAGCTCGACGGCGACATGGCGCCCTTCGCGCAAGGCCAGTCCGGCGCCGACGAAGGCGATCCACACCATCAGGTATTGCGAAACCTCCTCGGCCCAGGTGTTCGAGAAGCCGAACACGTAACGTGTGACAACATTGGTGAACACCAAAGCCACCATCACGGCCATCATGGCGACGACTAACGCCTGATTCACGAAAATGAACGAGGATTCAAATTTTCCGCGTTTTCGGGAAGACGGATTGTCTGCCGTGAATTGCGCAAGTTCTGTCATAGGCTACCCCCACCCTTGTTATCGTCAGACAAAACAAATAACCTGTATTTGTAGTAGTGTTACTTTTATGTTTAAACTTAAAATGTAATACTACTACAAATATATGGATTGTCAAGGCACCTGTTACGCGCAGGATTAACCGGCACGGGGGGAAATTTATGCTGGCCTGCCGGGGGTCACAGACGTTGTGGCAACAGCGCTGAGAATGTCTCCGGACCGAACGCCAGGCACCATATATGTTCAGGGATTGAGCTTCGCGTTCCGGCCCAAACCGGTGCCAGCAACCACCGGAATTGCTGTAGCGATGCTACAGATTACCGGTACTGACTGCCTGTGACGAGTTTTTCCTCTGCGCTTGACCGATGGAACAGCATCACCAGAAATTGCTCATAAGGCAGAAGCCAGTTCGGCATGCGGCGTCAGGCGATTCGCCCAGTGCTTATCAGGCTGGGAAATGTTTGAACATCCATAGCAAGCCGCTGATCGTGAAAAACGAGGTGACCGTGGTCACCAGCAAGGCCACTGCGCTGGAATCCTCCTGACCGTAAGCCTGAGCCAGGGTCGGATAGATGCCCATCATGGGCATGGCTGCTGTCAATACGACAGCCATGCGCAGCGATGGCTCTATTTCCCCCATTCCCAGTGCCGACAGCACCGTTATGGCCAGAACTACGGCCAGCGGGTGAACAAGCAGCTTGCCGATAACGATCGGCGCAATCCGCGGACCCAGGCCGCGCACTGAAAGTCCGACCAGGGTGCCGCCGACGACAAACAGCGCGATGGCGCTGCACGTCGAAGCCAGCAGATCGACGGTGCGCAGCAGAGACTCCGGCAACTTCCAGCCGAGCAGAGAGAGGCTCAGTCCGGCGAGCAAACTGATGATCAGGGGATTGGTCGTCAAGCGCACCAGCGACGTCCTGACCACATGCCAGCGTCCGACCCCGCCGCGATTGCCTTCGGCCATGAACAGCAGCAAGGGAAGAACAAGCAGGTTTTCCACCATCAAGTTGAGCGCCAGCGACACGCCGGCAACGGGAGCCAATGTCAGCAACAGGATCGGATATCCGACAAAGGCGCTGTTCGGGCAGGCCATACCCATGGCATAAATGGCGCTGGCGGCCGGATTCAGGCCGGAATAGCGCCGACACCAGAAATAGCCCGAGCCAATCACCATCAGGGAAGCGCTCAGATAGGCCAGCAGATAGCTGAGATTGAGAACTTCCCCGATCTGGCGCTGGGAAAGGGCTCTGAACAGAAGTGCGGGCAGGGCGAGGTTGAGCAAAAACTTGCCGAATATGCGCATGTCGGTCTTGCTGAAGACACCAATGCGCGTCATCGAGAAGCCGAGAGCGATGATGATGTAAATCGGGCTGGTGATGGCCAGGACATCGAACATGAGCGGAATCTTCTATCGAGGCCGGTGGTGGATGATTCGTCTGCCCATCATGTCGGCGTCAGCTTCGCGTACTCGAGTGCCAGCCATTTCATGCCCGGTGCGCCGAAATTCACCTGCACCCGCGCCTCCGGTCCGCACCCTTCCGCCGCAACAATCACGCCGTGACCGAACTTGGCGTGGTGTACGCCCTGCCCGATGCGCAGACCGCCAGCAGACGTTGCCGACTCAGAATATGAGGCACGGTCACCGGACGAGTCCGTCGTGTAAGCGGGCGTCTCGGGGGCAAAAGCCGGCGCATGGCCGATCTTGCGCAGCAATTCTTCGGGCAGTTCTTCAAGAAAAAGAGAAGGCAGGCAGTAGCGCGTCTGGCCATGCAGCATGCGTGTTTGCGCGTGCGAGAGATAGAGCCGCTTGCGCGCGCGCGTCATCGCCACGTACATCAGCCGCCGCTCTTCCTCCAGACCGTCACGTTCCTGTGCGGCGTTGTCGTGTGGGAACAGTCCCTGTTCCAGCCCGGTGATGAAAACCACGTCGAATTCCAGCCCTTTGGCCGCATGCACGGTCATCAACTGTACCGCTTCCTGGCCCTCGCCGGCCTGATGCTCACCGGCTTCGAGCGAAGCATGCGCAAGGAAGGACGCCAGCGGATTACTTTCCGCCGGATTGGAAAAGGTATCGGCTTCCTCCTGCAGGAAGTTGGTCGCCGCGTTGATCAGTTCATCGAGGTTTTCCAGCCGCTCGCGTCCTTCTTTCTCAGCCAGGTAATGCTGACGCAGGCCGCTCTTGTCGATGAGGTAATCGATGATTTCCGGCAGGGGCAGCACCTGCGTTTCAGCGCGCAGCGTTTCGATCAGCCGGATGAAATTGCCGACCGACGCACCCGCCTTCCCGCCCAGGCTGGCGGCGGCGTTGTAGAGGCTGGAGTTGGCCCGGTGGGCGGCCTCCTGCAGGGCTTCGATGCTGCGCGTTCCGATGCCGCGCGTCGGGAAATTGACCACGCGGGAAAACGCCGTATCGTCGTCGGAGTTGGCGATCAGCCGCAGATACGCCAGCGCATGCTTGATTTCCTGACGGTCAAAAAAGCGCAGCCCGCCATAAACGCGGTAGGGCACGCCCGCTGTGAACAGTTGATGTTCGAGGACGCGCGACTGGGCATTGGAACGATACAGCAGGGCAATTTGGCTGCGCGAAAAGCCGTCGCGTACCAGGTCGCGCGCCTCATCGACGACAAAGCGCGCTTCGTCGATGTCCGAGAAACCGTCGAATACGCGGATCGCCTCGCCCGCTCCGGCGTCGGTCCACAGGTTCTTTCCGAGGCGGCCCCGATTGTTCCGGATCAGCGCATTGGCCGCATTGAGGATGTTGCCGTGCGAACGGTAGTTCTGTTCGAGACGGATCACGTTTTCGATGGCAAATTCGCGTTCGAGGTCGCGCATGTTGCCGACTTCGGCGCCACGGAAGGCATAAATCGACTGGTCGTCATCGCCCACCGCAAAAAAGCAGGCGCCATCCAGAGTCGCTGCAGCACCATCGCGCCCGGCCAACAGCTTCAGCCAGGCATACTGCAGGCGGTTGGTATCCTGGAATTCGTCGACGAGGATGTGCCGAAAACGCTCCTGGTAATGGCGGCGCAAGGGTTCGTTGCGCTTCAGCAACTCGTAGGAACGCAGCAGCAGTTCGGCGAAGTCGACCACGCCCTCGCGCTGACACTGCGCATCATATTCGGCATAAAGCTCGACCCGGCGCCGGGTGTAATCGTCGTAGGCCTCGGCCTGCGCGGCCCGGATGCCCTGTTCCTTGTGCGCATTGATGAAGCTGGCCAGTTCGCGCGGCGGATACTTTTCGTCGTCGACATTGAGGTTCTTCAGCAGGCGCTTGATCGCCGACAACTGGTCAGCCGAATCGAGAATCTGAAACAGCGCCGGCAGGCCGGCATCGCGGTGATGCGCGCGCAGCAGTCGATTGCACAGGCCGTGGAAGGTACCGATCCACAGGCCGCGCGTATTGATCGGCAGCATCGCCGAAAGTCGCGCCAGCATCTCCTTCGCCGCCTTGTTGGTGAAGGTCACGGCGAGGATGCCGTGCGGCCCGACCTGCCCGGTCGAAATCAGCCAGGCAATGCGCGTCGTCAGTACGCGTGTCTTGCCGCTACCCGCTCCTGCAAGAATCAGGGCATGCTGCGGCGGCAGGGTAACAGCCGCCAGTTGCGGTGGATTGAGATGGGCAAGCAGACCGGACATGGAGAAATCTCGTGGAAGCAACCGGGATTATACCGGTCGCCCATAGCGAACCACGCCAGCATGGAGAAACAGCACGGCATTCGCCATCCAGAACGGGGGTACTGAGTTTACTTGGTTAATATTGCGTCAATAGCGCGACTTCGAGAAGAAATCTCCAACTGGCTTCCAAATTTGATATTCGTGCGCAGGTAAGGCACGGCAGGGCAGCCGCGCCTTCCTGGAATCCTCAGTACTCAGTACTTCATGCCGCCGCCGGCGGCAGCCGGAGCGGCACTCGCGGCGCCTTGCGTCGCCGCCGCTGCAATATCGACAACGTCGTTCATGGCGAAGACGATCTGGTCGCCATTGCCGAGATAGGCCTTGTCCTTCGTGCCGTTGCGCGCTGTGCCCTGAATCACCGGGATGCCCGCTTCAATCAGCTTGCGCGCGGTCAGGATTCCGGTGCAGTGATTGCAACCGACCTTCTCGAACCCCCATTTTTTGAATACAGCGACAAGGTCGTCGTACTTCGGATCCCACTCGTCGAATGGCGAGACGTGAAGGCCACCGTAGATCCCGTACAGTTTCTTGGTTTCAACCGCACGTTGCGCCACCGAGGCGAACTGCAGGATGCCCTGGTGACAGCAACCGGTGACGGTGACAAGTCCCTTGTCCTTGACGTTGAAAAACAGCGACTGCTCCCCAAATACCCGGCAGATGATCGGCGTCGCGAAGTTGTAGAGCGCGGCGCCGGGGAAAAGCTTGTACAGTCCGGGCTTGGTCTCGATCAACTCGCCGCGATGACCGGCGGCCTTGAGATAGTCCATTCCTTCGGGATAAAAACCTTTCGGGTATAGCGTCCGTACCGTCGGCCCGTACTTGAAGACGACTGGGGCGCCCCAGAAGTGGTCGAAATGTTCGTGGGAAAGGACGAAGTAGTCGATCTTGCCGTCGGCCAGCAGTTTGTCGATTCCCTCGCGCTTGAACGCTTTATCCATCCAGTCGAAGTTCCAGCCCGAGTCGAGCAGGATGCGAGTGATTTTACCGTCGAGCGCTTCGACCTCGATCAGCGCGGCGAAACCGCCGCCATTGGTCGGATTGACGGCATTTTCAAGCTGGTAGGCCCATGCTTCGTCGAGCTTGTTCGGGATCAGCGGGCGCAGGATTTTCATCCCATCCTCGTAGCTGCCCTTGCCGAGTTGTCCCTTGGGTTGCGTAAAAGGCGCCCAGTTGTAGGTGTACTGGTTAACGAGCAATCCACCAGCGCCCTTGATGTCACCCATCAAGACCTTGTTGTCGAACCAGCTCGTCTCGCTGATGTTGGTCACCTTGACGCTCTTCACTTCGCCGATGTTTTCCTTCGCCGCCGGGGCCTTGACGAAGTGCTGCTTGGCCAGCGGTGAGTAGGAGTAAATGCCCATGGTGCCTAGCGCGCCGGCCATGGTGCCCACCGCGACGCCCTTCGTGAAGTCGCGCCGCGTGATGCTGTTATCGTTGTCTGCCATTTTTGAAACTCCTCGTTTGCGCTCGGCGCCAGGGCACCGAGCATTGGATGATCAGGTCCAGATCCACTTGCTCTTGCCGAGTATCGGCAGCAGGTAGACGACGACGAAGTAGAGTGCGGTACCGAGACCGAGCCCGACGACGATTCCCAGGGTGTATTGCTTGCTCATGTCATTCTCCTTGTCAGCCGGCTGCCGAGCCGATCGGTTGCGCGGCAAGCGGTGCATTCGAAACGGCGGAAGCGGCGACAGGCGCAGCGACGGTCGCCACCTTGCGCCAGGCCGGCCAGTTGTCCATGTACCAGTGGTGCACCAGCATGATGTTGATCAGCCAGATGGTCGGGATCATCGGGAACTGCTCGGGCTGCGAGATTCCCCTTTGCGTGCCGAGCACGAGGTGGCTGATGTTGTAGTAGAAAACCATCAGCGCGACGCCCGCGGTGAAAGTGATCGCCGTGCGCACGAAAAGGTTGACCGGCGTCGAGAACTTCTTCGGCCAGTTGCCGCAGTAGAAGTTGATGTACAGCGCGGGCAGCAGCATGAAGATCATCATTTCGCCGACGTGCAGCCAGCGCCAGTCGGGGGCGTTGTCGTTGCGCGTGCCGCGGATCGTCTCGCCGATGAACAGTTCCTGTGCGAAGTAGAGGAACAGGTGGAAGGCCCAGGCGATCGCCAGGATGCCGAAGAAGGTGGCGAGGCGGCGCATCCAGGCATTCTCGATCATGCGGAAGGGATAGCGTTCCCAGATCGTCTCGACCAGCCAGACGACGACCGTCGCGCACATGATCCACGAGATGTGGAAGTTGCCGCTCACCGTGTTGGCGAACTCCTCCCAGTAGGGCGGGGCGATCGACGTGAAGTACTGCCACGGGTAATAGAGGATGCCCATGTGCGGGTGCATGGTCACGAAATACAGAATTGTCGCGATGAAGAAGGTGACGACGAGGATGGTGATACCCTGCACCGGCTGCTTTTCGTTCTGCCACGGCGCGCGTTCCATGCCAACCACCCAGGCCGGCGCCAGCCACGAGGCGAGCGCGGCGAACATCAGGATTGCCAGCGCGGCGTACTCCTCGGCGAAGAACTGGGTCATGCGCGGCAAATCCTTGGTGCGCTCGGCGTCGAAATAGGCGATGCCGTAGTTGCCCAGGAGTCCGTGGAAGAAGCCGTGGATCACCAGCATCATAATCAGTACCGCGACGGGGATCGCAACCGCCGCCTTGAGCAGAGGATGCCATGAATCCAGCTGTGAGCGGCGCATCGGCCAGAACTGGAATATGTACACCATCCAGATGAGGATAATCAGCAACCAGCGGGTATACATGTAACCCACATAAGGCGTGTACAGGCGGAATATGCCGCGCGGATCCTGGAATATCCACCAGGTGACGTAGAATACGGACAACAATGCAACGACGTTGACCAGGTGCGTCATCAATGCCGGCCAGCGCGGCGAAATCTGTCGTTCCTCCAAATATCCCACGCCGTACCGCTCTTCTGTGTTGGTTCCCATGTGCGAACTCCTTTCGTGTTCGTTTCAGCCGACTGGCTGACCCGTGGTTGCAAAAATCGCCTTCAAGATTTCAAGATCGCTCTTGCCTTCGATGTCGATGCCGAGCCGGCGCGCATCGTCGACGAGAAACGGTCGCGCCTCATTGACCTGTGCGCACGCCATCTCGTAGGAGCCGAAATAGTCCTCCCAGGACGGGCCTTCGGGTTCGGCCGGAAGCGTGGCACGGCGCAGCAGGAAGTTACGCCGGGACAGGTCGGGTCCAGTACTCATGGCATTTACTCCGTCGAACCGTTGTGAGAATGCTCGTGCGCCTGCGTCTCGCCCGCGCACTGCGCGCAGAACTCGCCGACCGGCTCGAATTGCCAGCCAACCGCCTGCCACCACTGCGGGCTGATCGGCCAGGGGGCGTAGTGCGGCGGAATTTCTCCGGCATATTCAAAGAGCGCCGGCTCGAGTGCACGTACAGGTGCTGGCGCACCGCCTTCGGCATCGCAGCGCCCGGGTACACGCAGGCCATGCAGTTCGATCTCCCACGCCGAGGTGTCCGGCTCGGCGCGACTTTGCGCAGCGCCGCCGGCCTCGATATACCACGCCAGACCGGGGCGGCGCCAAGCACGCACCAGCGTCGGCGGCTGGCGTCCAAGGTAGCTCAGGCCGCAGACCATCGGGTCGAGCACGGCCAGTGCCAGCCTGAGACCTGGCACGTCCCGGCGCATACGCCAGCCGGCCTCGTCGCGGGCGTGTTCGGTCCATCGATCCTGCGCGCTGAAGCAAAGCCCGATATGGTTCGCGCCCTGCGGCACGATCGCCACGGTGCCGACGTGAAATAAACTCGGGTCAAGTTGCCCGGCGGAATCCGGCCCCGGCGTTCCGGTTGCGTCGAAGAGCGGCGACAAGCGCGCCTGCTGTTCGATCTGGGCGAAGCGCCCGAACACGGCTTCGCGCGGATCGGGGAAATAACGGAGCGCAAACAGCGCACCATCGGGACACGCTTCGGGACTTCCGGGCAGCAGCGCTATTTCGCATGCGCCGAGCCGCGAGGTCGTCCAAAGAGTCCAGGCCATTGTCTCCTGGCGGCCGCGGCTAATCGCTTTCAAGCCCAGGCGCTGGCGCGCATGCGGATCGGGGAATACGAGACTGAACAGCCCTTCGATGACCAGATGGGCCAGGTCGCGACGATCGAGCGGCGCCCCTTCCAGCGCTGGCGTGTCAGCCTGTTCGCGACCTCCATCCTCCGTCGAGAGCGAGCGTGTGCGATCATCGATAACAAGCGGAGCGGTCATGGCCTTGGCACGAATCCGTATGAAGTTTGGCATATGCATAGCAGGAATAATGCCGAACCGCCCTGCGAAAGAATTTCTACGTCAATTCAGTATCTTAAGTTTTTAGGCGCAGTACATCTTGACGCCGTGCCTGCCAGCTGATACAAGACTTGGCAGAATTAGTGACGAAAGTGACATAGCCATGGCAGAAGAACAACTGCCCCCCGACGAACTGGTGTCCTATCTCGAGAGCGCTGCCGAGCCGCACATCCTTGTCGACCGCCAGCACCGCATTCTAGCGGCCAACTCGGCCTATCGCGCCAAGTGCGGCGATTCACAGGAGGTCGTTGGGCGAAACTGTTTCGAGGTTTCGCATCATTACCGCGTGCCTTGCGACCAGGCCGGCGAAGCCTGCCCGATGGCGCTGAGCGTCGCCTCGGGCGAACGCGGGCGGGTTGTGCATCTGCATTACACGCCCACTGGTGAGAGCTACGAAAACATTGAGCTGGCCCCGATCCACGACGTGCACGGTAACGTTGCCTATTTTGTCGAGAAGTTCGAGCCGCTCGCGGTGGCGCGCGCGCTCGCGGGCAATGACGAACTCGTCGGGCGTTCGCCGGCTTTCACCCGTATGCTGGAAATGGTGGCGCGTGTCGCGCCGACCGAGACGACGGTACTGCTCGAGGGTGCCACCGGAACCGGCAAGGAGTTGGTCGCCCGCGCCATCCACGATGCGAGCCCGCGCGCTGGTCGGCCTTTTGTCGTCGTCGATTGCTCGGGCCTACCGGAAACACTTTTCGAAAGTGAGTTGTTCGGGCACGAGAAGGGCGCATTCACCGGTGCAACGACACTCAAGCACGGTCTCATCGAGGCGGCCAACGGCGGTACCCTTTTCCTTGACGAGGTCGGCGATATTCCGCTGGTCATGCAGGTGAAACTCTTGCGCCTCATCGAAACCGGCACCTACCGACGCGTTGGCGGAACCGAACTGCGCCGTGCCGACGTGCGCCTCATTTCGGCGACCAACCTGCTGCTGCAGGACCAGGTCGCAGCGGGCCGCTTCCGCCAAGACCTGTACTACCGCCTCAATATCTTCCAGATCTCGCTGCCGCGCCTGCGCGATCGTCGCGCCGACCTGCCGATGCTGGTCGACACCCTGATCAGGCGGGTAGCACGCTCGCGCACGCTGCGGCTCTCGCAGCCGGCACTGGCGCTGCTTGTCGCCTACGACTACCCAGGCAACGTGCGCGAACTGCGGAATATACTTGAACGCGCGAGCGTGATGTGCGACGGCGAGGTCATCGGCCTTGAGCACCTGCCCGAATCGGTACGCATGATCGCCAAGGCGGACGTCTCGCTCAACCTGCCAGTCGCCGCCGAAAAAGAAGGAACACCTGTGACGCTTAAAGAAATCGAAACGGATCTACTGCAAACCCTGATCACATCGCATCAGGGTACGCGCAAGGAATTGGCGCTCAAGCTTGGTATAAGCGAACGCACAATCTATCGAAAATTCGCGCAAATCACCAGGCTACGTGCAGGCCTTGATTGAACGTGAAAATTGCGTAAGCCCTGTCCTTTGTAGTGCGCACGATTACCACCTTCCGAAAAGAGGTGAACCAAAAAGGACACGAACGCCTCCTTTCAGTTCTTGGCCGTTATCGTCTTTGTTGCGCCGTCAATAACGCGTCACCACCGTCGAGGCCAGTTCCAGCGTTCCGGCCAGCTTGCTCGACAGAATCTCCGCTTCCGCCTTTGACGGCAACTGGGTCACCCGAACCGCATATTGATAGCCCCCGCCTTCCAGCGCTCGCGGCTTGATGCGCACGGCGTAACCCGCCGCACGGGCACGATCGTACAAGGCCAGCGTGTCGATCTCGCCGGCGACGGTCGCCAGTTCGACCTTCCATCGGCCACCGCGCCGGGCATAGCCGCTTCCCGGCTGGACTTCAGTCTGCGTCGACCACTTGCTGACCTGTTCAGGATCGACCTTGCCTACCGGATTGGGTGCCGCTCCCTTGGGTGCCACATAGAAACTCAGTGGCTCGCTCAGCTCGCGGCCCTGATCCTGAGGATGGAATACCGTGATCCGGCCTTCAAGCAGGCAGACCAGATCACGCTCGGCATCCGCGCTGCCCCACAGGTCGGTACCCCGGATACCGGCGGTGATCGTGGCGATGCGGACATTGACTGCACGCTGCTGCTGCACTTTCGAGAACACGCCGGTGGTAAATCGGAAAGCCCCTTTCGCGACATCCAGTGCGGCTGTAAACACCCGCCTTTCGCGGCGGCCCAATGCATTGAGGTCAAGTTGCGCGTTTTCGCCCAGTTTGACCGCACTGCCTTCGGCCAGTTGAATCAGCAGGCGCGCTTCGCTACCGGTCAGCACCCGGTCGCGATTGTGCAGAATCTGGCCCGGCTCAAGTGGCAGACGCACACCATTGCGCTCGACCCAGGCCGGCATCTGCACGCTGTCGACGATGGCATAGGCGCGCTCCGCTGCCGGAGCAGCGATGGCCTGCAGGCCCGTGGCCGCAAGACAGACCGCGAACAGAAAACACCGGGAGAGCTTTTTCATGGAACGACCTTTCACATCGGGAATGATCCGGATTTTAACAGGCTGCAGGGATTGATGGGGTCTGAGCAAAACCCCTGGCCGGCAAGAACCATGGAGTTCATTCAGCGTATCACCTGGCACTAAGAATTGACCGGAAATTCGTACAGTAGTACGATGACACACCCTCAAACAAACCCTATTGGAACAGAAGCCATGAATGCACCACAGGTAAAGCCGGGAGTGATCTCCGGTGACGATTTACAGGCTCTTTTTGCGCTGGCCAAGTCGAGAAATTTCGCCCTACCGGCCATCAACGTCATCAACACCAGCACGGTCAACGCCGTCATGGAGACGGCCGCAGAAATCAAGTCCCCGGCAATTATCCAGTTTTCCAACGGCGGAGCCCAGTTCTTCGCCGGCAAGGCGCTCAACAACGATGCCCAGCGTGCCTGCATCGCCGGCGGTATTTCCGGTGCCAACCACATCCACTTGCTGGCCGAAATGTACGGCGCTACCGTGGTACTGCACACTGACCACGCTGCCAAGAAGCTGCTGCCCTGGATCGACGGTCTGCTCGATGCCGGCGAAAAATACTACAAGGCCAATGGCAAACCCCTGTTCAGCTCGCACATGCTTGACCTGTCGGAAGAACCGCTGGAGGAGAACATCGAGATCTGCAAGCGCTATCTTGAGCGCATGAGCAAGATCGGCATGACGCTGGAACTTGAACTCGGTGTGACCGGCGGCGAGGAAGACGGCGTCGATAACAGCGGCGTCGATAGTTCCAAGCTTTACACCCAACCAGAAGATGTGGCTTTCGCTTACGAGCAGCTCTCCAAGGTCAGCAACCGCTTCACCATCGCCGCCTCCTTCGGCAACGTGCACGGCGTCTACAAGCCGGGCAATGTCAAGCTGCAGCCGGTCATCCTGAAGAACTCGCAGGACTATATCCAGAAGAAGTTCGGTACCAAGGCACAGCCGATCGACTTCGTTTTCCACGGCGGCTCGGGTTCAACGCTCGCAGAAATCCGCGAAGCCATTTCCTACGGCGTCATCAAGATGAACATCGACACCGATACGCAGTGGGCGTTCTGGGACGGAGTCAAGAACTTCTACAAAAAAAACGAAGCCTACCTCCAGGGCCAGATCGGCAACCCGGAAGGCGAAGACAAGCCGAACAAGAAGTACTACGACCCGCGTGTCTTCCTGCGCAAGGGCGAAGAGACCCTCAAGGCCCGCCTCATGCAGGCGTTTGCCGACCTGAACAACATCGGTACGCTGGCCTGATCAGTCTGCGTCAAAGCAAGCCGGCTCAATTGCGAGCCGGCTTTTTTATCTCCGAATTCCAGGTCGCGTCGACCGTCACAGTTCAGGCGGAAATGGCCTGTTTCTGGTTCAATAGTTCCATGAACTTGCCAAGCGGCAGTGGCCGGTGGTAGAAATACCCCTGCATTGTCGTACATCCGGACTGCTCAAGGTAGCGCGCTTGAATTACCGTTTCGACACCTTCTGCAACGATCTTCAAGCCTAAGCCGCGGGCAATCGAGATCATCGCCAGAATGACCGGGAAATGTCCATTTTCGCTCTTGATTTCCCGGACAAAGGATTGATCGATCTTGATCGTATGCACCGGGAAGCGGTGCAAATACGACAGTGAGGAATAACCTGTGCCGAAGTCGTCAATGGCAATGCTGACACCGAGCTGGCATAGCTTGTTGAGCTGGTCGATGGCATGCTGCAGATTGCGGATGCAGACGTTTTCGGTGATTTCGACCTCGATTTGCACCGGATCGATAGCATAGTGCGCAAACATTCCGTGGATCTTGTCGAAAAAATCATGACGGTCCAGATAGTGCGGCGAAATATTCAGCGAGAGCCGGAACGGCTCCATGCTCGAGTTGCACTGATTGCACTGCAGAAGATCACGACAAAGGGCTCCCAGCATCCAGTCGCTGATCGGGGTCATCAGGCCGTTCTCTTCGGCAAACGGCAAAAACTCACCCGCCGTCAGCAGTCCGCGCTCGGGATGATTCCAGCGCATCAGGGCCTCGGCACCGACAACTGCTCCGCTCAGTGAATCAACCTGAGGCTGGTAGTACATCTCCAGCTCATCCTGCTCGAGCGCCCGACGCAGGCTCTGTTCCAGCGCGATTTTCTGGTACGAGACATCAAGCATCGAATCGTCATAAAATGAATAGCCGTTCTTGCCTTGCGCTTTGACGTGGTACATGGCGATATCGGCATGACGCAACAGTTCGTCGATCGATTGGCCATCGTCAGGGTAGACGGCAATACCGATACTTGCCGAAATGAAGACTTCGTTGCCATCCAGAATGAAGGGCGTACAAAACGAAGCATAAAACTTGTCGGCAATGATTGCAGCATCCTTCCTGTCGCGCAATTCCGGCAGGACCACGGTAAACTCGTCGCCGCCAATGCGCGCCAGCGTGTCCCCGCGGCGCAAACACTCTTTCAGACGGCTTGCCGCCTGCTGCAGTAGCGCGTCACCGATGACGTGACCCAGCGTATCGTTAACCAGCTTGAAGCGATCCAAATCGACGAACATGACCGCAAGTTCGGCTTCGTTGCGCTTGGCCTGAATCACCGCCAGACCAAGGCGATCCTTGAACAAGACCCGGTTCGGCAGTTCGGTCAGAATATCGTGGTAGGCCTGGTAGGAAATAAGTTCTTCGGCCCGCTTGCGATCCGTAATGTCGCGCGCCACGCCATAGGTGCCAAAAAACTCCCGCTTGTTTGCTTCGTTGCCCAATGAATACATCCCCATCGAATTGAACGAGATGGTCATCAGCGTGTTGTCGAAGGTTCTTTCCTGATCGTTGTCGTGAAGACTCTTGAGGCGCAACTCGACGTTGCGGGAAGCACGATCACCAACACGCCGTTCATGGAAAACGTAACGGGCGCGCTCGAGATCCTCATCGTGAACAAGCACCGAAAAATGCTTGCCGATCAATTCCGCCGGTGCGAAACCGAGCAACTGCTCGACACAATCATTGACGAAGGTGAATTGCCCCGCCTGATTCAGCGTATAAATGATGTCCGGCGAGCTATCGACGAGGTAGCGATAGAGCTTTTCCGAACATTCAAGTTGCCAGGCGATACTGCGATTCTCTTGCTCAAGACGCCTCTGCTGCAAGGCATTGTCGATCGTTGCCAGCAACTCTTCGCGGGCATAAGGTTTGCGCATATAGCCGTACGCGCCGCGTTTGAGGGCACCGATCGCCGCTTCGATTCCGCTATCGCCGCTAAGTACGATCACCTTCACATCAATGCTTTTGGCCTTGATGAAATCCATGATTTCGTGGCCGCTGAAATCGGGAAGCCGCAAATCAAGAAGGGCCAGATCAAACTGTCGCTTGCTCAGATATTCCATGGCCTCGGCGCCACACGACGCCGTAACCAGTTGATACTCCCTGCTTTCAAGGAGTGCGCAAAGACTTCTCAGCAAGACCGGCTCATCGTCAACCAGCAGAAGGCGCGGAATAGTCTTCCCTGAAATCGAATCAAGGGAATCAGCGCCTCCCATAGCAACATTGAAGGCGACTGAATCGTTGGCAGAAATGACGTTCATCATGATCCCCGGATTGAATCCTGTACTGCGTGGTCTGTCCTGCGCGCTTGGCGTAATGGAAGCAGGATTTCGAATGTTGTCCCTCGGCTACTGCTACGACAGGTAATCAAACCCTCAATCTGTTTTACCAAACCCTGCACGATGCTGAGGCCGAGCCCCTGATGCCCGTCACCCTTGCTGGTCCGGACGGGAAGAAAAAGGGTCTCCAGTATTTCCGGTGAAATTCCCGGCCCGCTGTCAATGACACACAGTTCAGTGTACAAGCGCCCGTCCCGGTTAACCCGGCCATTGTTAACGATCTGTATATCGCCTCCGCTCGGCATGGCCTCGATGGCATTCTTGACCAGATTGACCAATACCTGTTTGAGCACACCGACGCTGCCTTCAACCTCTGCCGGGGCATCCTGGGTCTGTGCAGTAATCCGTATGGAGGCTGGCACGGAACTGGTTTCACGAAACAGGCTCACAACTTCACGGACGAGGTGGTTGATTTCGGTCACACTTTCGACAATTGGCGGCTTCGCTTCTGAAAGCCCCAGGATGATCTGGCCAACGCGATCAATTTCTCCGTGAATGATCGCCATCTCGCCGACAACGAGTTCCTGCTTTTCCAGCTTGCTGTCCAGCGCACCCAGATAGTTCCTGATGATGGAAAGTGCGTTATTGGCTTCATGAGCGACCCTGCGCGAAGCGTCCCGGTATTCTTCCGCGGCACGATCAAGCTCGCGCGCGACCTCACCTTTACCACTTGTTGCGGCAATGATCGAGGCAGCGGCCTGCTCGCCAAATGAACCGAGAAATCGTTCGCGAGCTTGCAATCCCGGTAGCTGCCAGGCCGCGACACCGCCGATCACCACACCCAGGCAGCGCGATCCCGAAGCGAGCGGCACGCAGACCAGCGATTCGCTGCCGAGGAGGCGTAGCAACTGCTCTTCAGCAATGCTCAGCGGGGCCTGACCATTGACGATGAAGGCCAGTTGGCGCTGCAAGACCGCATCGACGATCTTTCCGCCGCCGGCCAGGGCGATGGAAAACTCCTTCAGGCGCTGCTTGTGTTCGCCCACTGGAACGCCAACCAGAACCTTCGCCGAATGATTCATCAAAAGAATGGCCGCATCTTCAAAGTCGAACAACAGGCGCGCCGACCGCGTTATCGTTTCGAAAAGGCCAGCTTCGCCTCCTTGTTGACTGGAAAATGAGCGGCCAAGCTCGGAAGACAGCACCATATTTCGCACTTCGTCGACCAGCATTTTTTTGGCATTCTCCTGAACCGGCGGCACTCCCGGATCGCGCACGACCGGCACCGTCGATTCGTTGCCTTCGTCCATGCCCGCGAGCAGTCCGGCGATATCCCAACCCGCCGTCGGCGCTGTCAATTCGTCGGCCCCGGCCAGATCGATGCCCAGTAATTCAGCAAATTTTTCGACCTGCGAACTGCTTCCCTTGCTGATCAGCTCCAGATCCGTGGCTTCGATACCGCACAGCAAACCGGCGGCTTTGACCGTCGGATCGTCTTCGACGTAGCAACTCATCAAGTGCGCCAGGAGGACGATGCGGATGAGCGGATGAGTACCTTCAAGCCGGGCGACCGGTTCATGATGGTAGAGCAGGCTGTCCGACAGGAACGAATCCAGATTCCAGCGTGCGGCCAGCCAGGCGCCCGCCTCGGAATGCGTAATGTTGAGCAGGCTTTGCTCGACGGGACAGAGGTTCTCGTCATCGCGAGCAAGAAAAATGAAGGCGTAATCCTTGGTCGCCGCGGACAACAAGGCCAGCCGTCCGACGTCATGCAGCAGTCCCGCGAGATAGGCCTCCTCGACGTTCGGATAGCTCATTTTTAGCGCAATTTCCCGAGCCATTACTGCGGCGGAAAGGGAGTGCTTCCAGAAATTACGAAGGTCCGTGCTGTTCGAATGGGAAAAGCTGTTGAAAACCTGAAAGACCGACTCGCTGATCACCAGGGTTTTGATCATGTTGGTCCCCAGTGTGGCCAGCGCCTGTTCCAACCCGGCCTTCTGGCCACTGCGGTAGTAGGCAGAACTGTTGGCCACACCCATGATCTTTCCGGTCATTCCCGGATCTTTGGCAATCAGCTCGGCCAAAGCCGCCATCCCGACTTCTTCGGTCTGGCATTTCTCAATCAGTTTGACGAGTATCTGCGGCATCACCGGCAGACGGGCGACCAGCAAACGATTGCGTATATCGGAATCTGCCTGATGCATTTTTATCGGATGCCGCCGTCAAACAATCCTGGCCCGTGACCATTACGCTCTAACAACGCGCGCGCCCGACTCTCCCGATTGTAGGCCATCAACCGCAGCATGCCCTTCCCTTATTGAAGCGCAAATTATATTCTTATATCAGGATATTACAACAAAGACTCAATGTAATGTCTCATTCAGCGATTATTTTTTCGCAATACAGGTAAGGCAAGTGGATCTCCAGTGCACCGCTTGCTATTCATCACTCACCAGTACGCCCACACATCCCTTCCGGCCACGCTTGAGCAATTGATGAAGCTGGCGCTCGGCTTCGCCTCGCGTCGGGCAGCTATAGTCGAGAAATGCATTGCACGCGGCCCAGCGCCCCTCCGGGGTACGCAGTGACGCGACGCTTCGCCCCCCGTCAATCGTCGCCACAACACACGCGAACTCGCCGCTGCGCCAGGAGGCGGCAACCAGATTCATGGCCTCATCCTGCGGCACGCACAGGCTGACCAGGGCGTCGATGGGCGAATCGAATTCAGCGCAAATGATGGCCGGGAAATAGCGTGGTTTGGTACCTGCATTCATGGTTGCTCCTTCTACCACGCGCCGGCATGCTTGTAAAACCCCGGCACGACAAGGCACAATCGCGGCTTACCGGAGTTTTCAATGCTGTTTGATGTAGTCATCGTCGGCGGTGGCCTGGCCGGGCTTTCGCTGGCCTGCGCACTGCGCGATACGCGCCTGAAAATCGCCCTGGTGGAAAGCCGCGTACCCGCGTCTTCGCCGGGATGGGATGCCCGCGTCTATGCCATCACTCCGGCCAACGCCGATTTTCTGCAGGCTATCGGTGCTTGGAAGCACCTGGACACTGATCGTATCGCACCGATTCACGCCATGAAAATTCTCGGCGAGGGTGGCGCGCAACTCGATTTTTCGGCCTATGAATCCGGTGTTGCGGAACTCGGCTGGATTCTTGAATCGTCGTTGATGGCCTGCGAGTTATGGGAAAACGTCAAGCGCCAAAGC
Source organism: Accumulibacter sp. (assembly GCA_020049495.1). Lineage (GTDB taxonomy): Bacteria > Pseudomonadota > Gammaproteobacteria > Burkholderiales > Rhodocyclaceae > Propionivibrio. The sequence goes on along the minus strand of JAIFKU010000077.1, from coordinate 4,048 downwards.
AATCTCGCGCTACTCTGTCCGGCCACGCCCCACGCCGTCGAGATGCGCGAAGAGGCCGCCCTGCTGACCTTGTCGGATGGGCAGGAATTATCGTCAAGACTGCTGGTCGGCGCTGATGGTCGCGACTCGTGGGTACGCCAGGCCACGGGTGTGCAGGCCATCGATACGGATTACGGCGAGATGGGACTGGTGGCCAACTTCGAATGTGCACGCCCGCATCGCGGCATCGCCCGGCAGTGGTTTCGCACTGACAGCGTTTTAGCCTGGCTGCCGCTACCTGGAAATCGGATCTCGATTGTCTGGTCGACGCCCATTGCGCACGCCGAAGAACTGCTGGCGTTGCCGGCAGAAGAGCTTTGTCAGCGTGTCGCCAGTGCCGGCGCACACGAACTGGGCGAGTTCAAGCTGATTACCTCACCCGCTGCTTTCCCGCTCCGACTGATGCGCGTTCCGCACACCATTGCGCCACGACTGGCACTGATCGGTGACGCCGCGCACGGCATTCACCCGCTGTCCGGCCACGGCATCAACCTCGGTTTTCAGGATGCCAGAGTGCTGGCCGGTTTGCTGGCCTCTACCCCCGAATGGCAGGACATCGGCAGTGAGCGACTGTTGCGTCGTTACCAGCGCGCACGGCGCGAAGAAACGGTACTGATGCAGTACACAACTCATACACTGCGCTGGATGTTTCGTGAGAAACTTCCCGGACTCAAGCCCCTGCGCAACATCGGGATGAACCTAAGCAATGCTCTGCCTGTCTTAAAGGGCCTGCTCGTACGTTACGCCCTCGGCGCCTTATAAACTTTAACGTATTCAAACGGAGAAACTCCATGTTGAAAAAACTGCTGCCGCTCGCACTGGCTGCGTCGTTGAGCCTGCCCGCTTTTGCTGATGAGGCCAGCGTCAAGAAGGCGATCGAAACCAAACTCGGAGCGAAAGTCACCAGTGTGACCCGAAGCCCCTATCTCGGACTCTACGAAGTGTACGCCGAGGGACGGATTCTCTACACCGACGAGAAGCTTTCGGCAATCATCGCAGGCACGCTAATCGACGGCAAGACGATGAAAAACGTGACCGCCGAGCGTATGCAAAGACTCACGGCGATCAAGTTTTCCGATCTGCCGGTCGAGCTTGCCGTCAGGCAGGTGCGCGGTGACGGCAAACGCGTAATGGCATCATTTGAAGATCCGAATTGTGGCTACTGCAAGAAACTGGCGAAGGACATGGCCAAACTCGACAACGTCACCATCTACACCTTCCTGCTACCGATCCTCTCACCCGATTCTCTGGAAAAATCAAACCAGATCTGGTGCTCGTCAGACAAGGTCAAGGCCTGGAATGACTGGATGCAGGACAACAAGGCTCCCGTCGCCAGAGGGGACTGTGACACGAGTGCGGTACAAAAAACGGTCGAGCTGGGTCTCAAGCTGGCCATCACCGGCACCCCGACCCTCTTCTTTGCCGATGGTGAGCGCATTCCGGGGGCGGTGCCCATTGCGCAGATCGAGCAAAAACTCGGACAATCGACGGGCAAGTAGGCCCTTCAGACACACGTATTGCGGTGCTCAATGCGCCGCTCACTGACCCGATGGATTGTGCTGCTCACCCGGAAGATAAGGCATCGTTATTTTTGCCCAACGTAATCAGAGCTGGAATGCCAGCCAGAGGAGCAAGCCCTCAGCCAGCTCGCGCAGCATCCCCGGGGGACGCGCAACGTAGGGCTGCGCTTCCTGCCGCCGGGCATCGATCCACCGCGCAAAGCCGCGCACGCCCTTGCGGTCGTAGAAGGCTACCATCATCTCGTAATTGAGAAACAGGCTGCGGCCGTCGAGATTGGCCGATCCGGCGAGAGCGAGTTCATCGTCGATCACCACGGCCTTGGCGTGGATCATGCGCGGATGCATCCAGACACGCCCGCCTGCGGTCACCAGATCACGCAGCAAACGGTGACGGGCAAAATCCGCCAGACGATGATTGGATCGTGCCGGCAAGACCAGATCGACGTCGATCCCGCGACGTGCCGCCAGCGATAGTGCCGTCAGCAACGAGGTATCGGGAACGAAATAAGGCGTCACCGCCAGAATGCGCTTCTGCGAGGTAAAACAGCCGGAAACCAGCAGTGTAAGAATCGTGTCGTCAGGCCGATCGGGGCCGCTGGCGACCAGTTGCGCCAACGCTCCGGAAGCGGAGGCCGCGCTCTGCAGGATTGCTGACTCAGGCACGGCCTGTTCGACGGCAAAGGCCCAGTCCTCTTCAAACTGTTGCAGTGCCTGCCCGGCAATCTGTCCGCTCAGATCAAAGCTCAGATCAACCCAGGGCTTACGCCCGAGAATCGGACGCGGATCACCCTCAAAGTATTCGGCGGCCAGATTCCGGCCACCGCACCAAAGATGCAGGCCATCGGCGATGAGCATTTTGCGGTGATTGCGCAGATTGGTTCGACCACGCTTGGGAGAGCGAAACGGCGGAACGAAACGTACTACCTCGATACCGGCCTCGGCGAAACCTTTCAGATCAGGGTAGCCGCCGAGATAGATGCCGATACCATCAATCATCAGGCGCACCCTGACGCCTGCCCGTGCCCGTTGCTTGAGCCTTTCCGCTATTTCATCGCCGAGCACATCGCGCCCGAAAAGGAAGGTACACACCTCCAGAGTCCGGCTTGCGCCGTCGATGATTCGCCGTAACGCATTCAGCGCCTGCGTGCCGTCCTCATGAATGATGAGCTCGCCATATGCTACGGGGTCGGGCAGGCCCATCGCCACGCCAAGTTGCTGCGCCCGCGCCGCCGTGGCGTGTGTCGCGGAGGCCGGGACAGCGGCCCGGCGTGCGCCTTGAGCCGGGTGGGGCGCCGCCAGCTTGCGACTGCCGAAGGCGAGATAGAGCGGCAGGGTCAGATAAGGAACCAGCAGGATGCCCATAACCCAGGCAATCGCTGCCGACGGGTGTCGACGCTGGTGCAGACTGTGCGAAGCCGCGACGTAGATAACCAGCCCGACCGCGACCAACAGGGCGTCAAGGATTTCCCAGTGCCGGCGAATCAGATCGAAAAGCATTACCGGCCGGACTCTGGCATGAGTCGAGAATCAGCTTGCATCCGACGATGATAGCCGAACTTGCGGACAGACGCATGCGCGGCGAAATGCGGTCCTGAATGTTCTCTGTGGAATGATGTGTCAGAATTCGCTGTCTTACTGTTCGCGCATCACCGCAGCCCGAAGGGAAAGGTTTTATGTATCACGGAGAACGCTTCAACGCCTGGACGCACCTTGTCGGCACCGTACTGTCGGTGATCGGGGCCGTCATCCTGATTGTCATGGCGGCGGCAATGGGCGATCCATGGAAAATCGTCAGCGTCTCGATTTTCGGCGCCACACTGATCCTGCTCTACAGTGCGTCCACGCTCTATCACAGCGTACGCGGACGGGCCAAGGTCATCCTGCGCAAGCTCGACCACCTGTCGATCTACCTGCTGATTGCCGGAACCTACACACCCTTCTGCCTGATTACCTTGCGCGGCCCATGGGGCTGGTCGCTGTTCGGTGTGGTCTGGGGGCTGGCTGTCGTCGGCATGCTGCAGGAGATCAAGCCGCGCTCGGAAGCTCGGATCATGTCGCTGATCATCTACGCGCTCATGGGCTGGGTTGTTCTGGTGGCCGCCAAACCGCTGCTTGCTCACATCGAAACGGCCGGCTTCGTATGCCTTGCCGGCGGCGGACTGCTGTACACCATCGGTATCGTGTTCTACGCCTTTGACAGCCGCTTCAGACACTGGCACGGCATTTGGCACCTGTTTGTCATCGGCGGCAGCCTGCTGCACTATTTTGCCATTGCCCTCTACGTTATCTAGGGGGTAAGCCCCTGGCTCACTCCACGGTCACCGATTTGGCCAGATTGCGCGGCTTGTCGACATCCGTTCCGCGCACCAGCGCCACGTGATAGGCCAGCAACTGTAAGGGAACAACGTGCAACAGGGCCGAAAGCTGGCCGTAATGCTCAGGCAGACGCATGACATGCACCCCATCCGAAGCGACGATCTCACTGTCGG
>JAIFKU010000171.1 GCA_020049495.1 Accumulibacter sp. | reverse complement strand
TCGCTCAAGTACATCAGCGGAATGGCGGCGTACATGGCAGCACATTTCACCAGATGATCCTTCCAGGTTTTTTCATTGGGCGCGTGTGCTTCCGGCTCCTTTCCGGGACCGAACCCGACGACAGGAATCCCGTGACGGCCCATGATGGAGACGCCGTTGGTCGAGAAAGTCCATTTATCCACAACGGGCTTGCTCTTGAACAAACCTTCGTAGGCATTAACCAGGGTTCTGACAGCAATGTGGCTTTCTTCGGTTTTCCACGTCGGGAAGTAGCACTCGGTCGGATAAGCAAGGCCGGTGTAGGCCGGACGATCATAGTTGTACATCGACACCGTGGCACTTGCGGCCTTGACGGCAGGCAAGGCGCGAATTTCATCGAGCGCACCTTCCCAGGTTTCGCCCCAGGTCAGGCGGCGGTCGATCGAAACCGCACAGCTGTCAGCAACAGCACAGCGACTGGGCGAAGTGAAGAAGATTTCGGAGACGGTGAGCGTACCCTTGCCGAGGAAGTCGTCATGGGCCAGGTTGCCCGCCAGCTTCTGCAAATCCGTGAGGACGGGCGCCATTTTGAAAATGGCATTGTCACCGCGCTCGGGTGCCGAGCCATGGCAACTGCGGCCCTGGACGTCAATGCGGATTTCCATGCGCCCACGCTGGCCGCGATAGATCTGGCAATCGGTCGGTTCGGTACTCACCACGAATTCGGGGCGGATCTTCGATTGTTCGATGATGTACTGCCAGCACAGGCCGTCGCAGTCCTCTTCCTGCACCGTACCGGTCAGCAGCAGGGTGTATTGGTCTTCCAGCCCGAGGTCCTTGATGATTTTTCCTGCATACACCATCGAAGCCATGCCGCCTTCCTGATCGGATGATCCGCGACCACCGATGATTTCATCGTTTTCCATGCCCTGATACGGATCAAAGGTCCAGTTTTTCATGTTGCCGACGCCTACGGTATCAATGTGGGCGTCCAGCGCAATGAGGTGTGGCCCATGACCCACATAGCCCAGAATGTTACCCATGGGGTCGATCTCGATCTTGTCGAAACCAAGCTTTTCCATTTCCTGTTTAATACGCAGCACAACCTTTTCTTCATCGCAGCTCTCGCTGGGGATGGCGATCATGTCGCGCAGGAAGCTGGTCATGTCGGCTTTGTAGTGCTGGGCTCTTGCCACTATTTGTTCAAATGGAAGCTTCTTTGCCATTACTTTTCTCCGATTTCTATATTTATGCGGCCAAGAGACCAATCACGACAGATCACCCTTGTCGATCCTCAGCATCTACGTGCAAGCAGAATACAGGCGTGCGGCAGCGTGCCGCCCGCCCGGCTTGGTTACCTGACGCGCGCTTGTGCTTCCTTGAGCAATTGCTCCAGAATCTGCGCAGGTTTGGCATACTTGCGCGCCAGAATCATGGCGGCAATGATGTAGGGCTTCCAACTGGCCTCTTTGTATGTGGCGATACGGTAACGCTCGAAAACGCTGCCTTGCACCTCGCCTTCCTTGCAGGAGACACCCGAGATGTCGGCCGGCAGGCAGTGCATGTAGAGTGCTTCACCGCCCTTGGTCAGCTTCATCATGTCTTCCGTACAATGCCAATTCTTGTGTTTTGCATTTTGCATCAGACACTGCTTTTCCAGGGCTTTCAGGCCATCGTGATCATTGGCGCGCAGCAGTTCGGTGCGTGTTTCCATCACCTTGTAAGGCGCCCAGGACTTCGGATAGACGATATCCGCACCGGCAAACGCCTCTTCCATGGTTTTGACGTGGCTGAACTTGCCACCCGAGGCCACCGCATTTTTTCTGGCAACTTCAACCACCTCGGGAATCAGGTCATAGCCTTCGGGGTGCGCCAGCCTCACATCCATGCCGAAGCGGGTCATTAAACCAATGACTCCCTGCGGCACAGACAGTGGTTTGCCATAGCTGGGGGAATAGGCCCAGGTCATGGCAATTTTCTTGCCTTTGAGACTGTCCAGACTGCCAAAGTGCTCCTGCAGCCAGGCCAGATCGGCCATCGACTGGGTGGGGTGATCGATATCGCACTGCAAATTGACCAGGGCCGGGCGCTGGGGCAATACGCCTTGGGCAAAACCATCGTCGAGGGCCGCGCCCACTTCGCGCATGTACGCGTTCCCGGCACCGAGGAACATGTCGTCACGAATCCCGATGGCGTCGGCACAGAAGGAAATCATGTTGGCCGTCTCGCGCACCGTCTCACCGTGGGCAATTTGCGACTTGCCCTCATCCAGGTCTTGCTGGGCCAGTCCGAGAAGATTCAGGGCTGAAGCGTACGAAAAACGGGTGCGCGTGGAGTTGTCGCGGAATATCGAAACGCCCAGGCCACTGTTAAACACTCGAGTAGCAATATTTTCCGCACGCATGCGTTTGAACACTTCGGCGACCAGCAGTACCTGCTTGAGTTCATCCGTGGTTTGTTCCCACGAAAGAAGAAAATCCTTGTTATGCGCATCTGATTTAAGCGCGCCAAGTTCCTGGATCAGTTCATTGATGGATTTCATTTGTAAGCCTCGAATCAAGTCGGTTCAGCAGTAGAAAAGCGTGCCGGCAAAAGCGCACGCTTTGGTTCATACAACGGATTTTATTGAAATAAACTAGGATGCCCGCTGCGCAGCCGTGATAAATGTGCGAAGCGCTTGCAGCCGGCACGATCTTCATCACCCAGTAGCAATACGCCACCAGCCGGAATGCGTCCGATTCATGCAGAACATCGATGCCGGATGCAAAACCCGGCATCGATGCACAGCATGTTCATCGCTTAATTCTTTGACGCCTTGTCGACCGCGGCCAGGAAATCCTTGAGCATGGCTTCGCCTTCCTTGCCGTAGCTCTTGGAGATCTGTTCTTTGACCGCCGGCTGGGCCAGCGCGCGGAACTTGGCGATTTCGTCCTTAGTCGGCGTGTAAATCTGCATCTTCTGCGCCAGCGCCGGTAGTCCACGGTCCGAAGCCTCGATGATGCGGTTGATGCCGCGGCAGGCGATGATCGCCGAACGCGCGGCGGCCTTCACGACTTCCTTTTCCTGCGGCGTCAGGCCGTCGAGGAAGCTCTTGTTCATCACCCAGACGTAAGGCGTAAAGAGGTGGTTGGTCAGCGTCAGGTACTTCTGTACTTCGTCGAACTTGGCGAACTTGATGATCGGAATCGGATTCATCTGGCCGTCGGCGACGCCGGTCTGCAGCGAGGTATAGACTTCAGCCCAGTTGATCGCCACCGGCTGTCCGCCCATGCTGCTGACCACCGACTTGTGCGATTCGAGGCCCATGGTGCGGATCTTCAGGCCCTTCATGTCCTCAGGGCTCTTGATCGGACGCTTCGAATTGGAGAAAGCGAAGAAACCGCCCGAGTCGCCGAAGCCGAGCACTTCGATGCCGGTCTTCTTGGTGATGTCGGCAGCCAGGCTCTTGCCAAAGGGGCCGTCGAACACGTCGTAGGTGACGGCGATATTGGAGTAGGCAAAGGGCATGTCGAGGACGCCGATCATCGGATAGACCGAGGCGATGCCACCGACGCTGGAGATCGCCGATTGCACGACACCGGATTTCACCTGCTGGAGGACTTCGTTGTCCTTGCCGAGTTGGCCGTCGGGGAAGATCACGACGTTGACCGAGCCGTTGGTTCCGGCTTCGACCAGCGACTTGAAAACGACGGCCATTGCGCCGGTGCCGTTATCGAAGGGATCGTTCTTGTTCAGGTGCGAGAGTTTGATCACTTTTTCGGCGTGCGCCTCTACAGGCATCATACCGACGGCAACGCTGAGCGCTGCGGCAACTGCGATTGACTTGAATATGCGCATGGTTATGAACTCCATCAGGGTTAAGTGAACTTGCTGGTTTACGGCCAAGTGCCGAATAATCGATAGTGTGTACCGAAAAGGTTTCAAAGGCCCAACATTCTAGGAACAGTCAGCGTCAGACTGGGCCAGTAGGCGACCAGGATGAGCACGCCGACTTCGGCGATGACGAAAGGCCACATCGCCGCCGAGATGCGCTCGATGCGCTCGTTGGCGATCGAACTCAAGACGAACAGGCTGGCGCCGACCGGCGGTGTCATCAGGCCGATATTGAGGGCCAGGACGATCATCAGTCCGGCCTGTACCGGGTCCATGCCGATCGAGGTGGCCAGCGCGCCGAGAATCGGGCCAAGAACGATGAGGATGGCGTTGATGTCCATGAACATGCCGAGGATCAGGAGCAGCACCAGGATCATCAGGATGATCATCGACGGGTCCGACGAGACGCCGAGAAAGAGGGCGGTGATCGCCTGCGGCAGGCGCATGAAGGTCATCCACCAGCTGAGGATGGACGCTGCGGCGATGATCAGGAAAACGACACCGGTGACACGCGCGGTGCGCACCAGCATTTCGACGAGGTCGGCAAGCTTCACCTGGCGGTAGACGAAGATGCCGATGAACAGCGCGTAGAAAACGGCGATCGCTGCGGCCTCGGTCGGCGTCACGACGCCGCTCAGGATACCACCGAGAATCAGCACCGGCATGATCAGGGCGCTCAGGCTGTCGCGGAACGCACGCACGACGCGCATCAGGCTCGGGCGGTGCTCGCCTTTGGGCAGCTGCAGGCGACGGCCGAGGCCGGCGATGACCGCCATGCAGAGCAGGCCCATGACCAGTCCGGGGAGGATGCCGGCGGCGAACAGACCGGCGATCGACACGCCCATCATCGAACCGTAAATTACCATCAGGTTCGACGGCGGTATGGTCGGCCCGATGATAGAACCGGCGACCACCACGGCGCAGGCGAAAGGCTTCTTGTAGCCGTTCTTCGTCATCGCCGGGACCATCGTGCTGCCGAAGGCCGCGGCTTCGGCGACGGCAGCGCCGGTGATGCCGGCGAAGAGCACCGACGAGACCATGCACGAATGCGCCATGCCGCCGCGCAGGTGACCGACCAGGGCATCGGCGAATGCCGCGAGGCGGGCGGTGATGCCGGCCTTGTTCATGATTTCGCCGGCGAAAATAAAGAGCGGCATGGCCAGGAAGGTGAACAGGTCGAGACCGGCGAAATAGCGCTGCGGCGCCATCGCCAGCATCTCGGTGCCACCGATCTGGATTATGCCGAGCACGCCGGCGATACCGAGGACGAAACCGATCGGCACGCCGACGGCGAGCAGGACAAAGAATACCGCCAGGACCCAGATCATTGCGCTTCCTTCACAAGCGTGGCGGGCGCAGTGCCCAGGGTGAAATCGCGGATGCCGGTGAGCACGAGCTGCACGCAAACAAGTGCCGACGACACCGGAACAGCGGCGAAGGGCAGCCACATGGTCATCTCGAAAATCGTCGCATATTGCGTTGCTCCCTGCGCCGTCATGTCGATGCCGAAATAGCCGAGAAAGGCGAAAAAGGCGAAGCCCAGGACATCGATTGCCATGCCGGCCTGGCGGCGCGCGTTCTTCGACAATTTGTCGAGCAGCGCGGTGACGGCAACATGTTCGCGGCGCGCGACGCCACAGGACACGGCCAGGAGAGCGGCCCAGATCATCAGGTAACGAGCGAGCTCCTCGCTCCAGGTGACCGGAAGTTCGATCAGGTAGCGGCCGAATGCGCCGACCCCGACATCAATGATCATCACCGCGAGAAGGGCCGCGCACAGCCATTCCACCCACTTGTTCAGACCTGCGCTCAGGGCGCCAGCAGTCTCACCCAGGTGCTTTGATCGTAAAACTTCAGGGTTGTTTGTCATTGAGGTTATTGCTGTTTCATGGTTAAAGATAACGGGGACGCTGTGGCATGAAGCGCCGGATCCACCGTGGAGAATCCCGATTGACTCAAGCTGTAAGCGGGATATTCTGCCATGTTTTGTCAGGACTGCAATTAAAAATATTGGAGGAGTTCATTCTGCAGTAGGGTGCGCAAATTCCATTTGCGCACGCGGAAAATTGGCTGAACGGTCGGTAAACAAAGGATGAACGGCGCGCAATGCCTCGCGTTTCACGCCCTACCGTTAAGGTATTTTGTATCTTTTCGTCCAACAATTGTAATTGCCCCCTTTTTTCAGCGACAGAGCGCATCGGTTCAGCAAATAATTTACAATGTGTTCCGTTCAAGCTCAATTGCTTAAAAGCAAACATCGGGCCAAGTATTCTACCAGACGACTGTCCGAGCTATATGGCTAAGCCGGTCGGAAACTGCGTTTGCTTCAGCGCCAAACCGGGAATTTGATGCACCATTGGCGTGAGCACGAGTCCGGAATGATTGCTTTTGGTGCATTCTTTGATTGTCAGAAATGGTGTTAATCAGAAATCGACTGTTTCCTGTGGCGAATATCTTTGTCGCTGTTCCAGCGGGCCATTTATACTGCCGCAACAGGCTTTGTCCCGCCTTCGGCATATCTTGATCAGTCAGCGAAATTCATCCCGGTGCGTTCCCTTTTCTCGACAATTCTTCATTCAGTAAAGTCATCAACATGAAATGGTTCTACCGTTGCCCCTCCTGCGCGGCGACTTACGACATTGTTCCCGGGCGCTATCTCTGCGACCGCTGTGCAAAACAGCAAAGAACAGATCGTCCGCTGGAAGGCGTGCTTGAAGTTGAATGGGAGGGCGACGCCAATCCCGATACGCTTCCCCTGCCGGTCGAGAAACAGTGGTTCCCGCCCATACCCGTCGGAAATACGCCGCTGTGGTCTCCTTTGCGCCTGAGGGACGAGTTTGACGCGCCCAGGCTGTGGATCAAGGACGATACCTGCAATCCCTCCGGTTCATTCAAGGACCGGGCGTCGTTTCTCGTCGCGGCCTTTGCCCGACAGTTCGGCGTCAAGGAGATCGTGCTCGCGTCAACCGGCAATGCCGCATCGAGCATGGCCGCCGTCGGTGCGGCGGCGGGCATTCGCATCAAGGTATTCCTTCCCGAAAAGGCCCCGCTCGCCAAACGCATCCAGGTTCTCCAGTACGGCGCAGAACTTGTCACGGTGAACGGAACCTACGACCAGGCCTTTGACCTTTCGCTCGAGTATTCGCAACGGACAGGCGCGCTCTCGCGCAATACGGCGTATAACCCCCTGACCATCGAAGGCAAGAAAACCGTAGCTTTCGAAATCGTTGACGACCTGATCAAGGCCGGATCGGCTGCGGCCGACCATGTCTTTGTCCCGGTCGGGGATGGTGTCATTCTGGCGGGCGTATATCGGGGCTTCGAGAACCTGATCAAGCTCGGCAGAATCGCCCGAATGCCGACGCTCTGGGCTTGCCAGGCCGAGGGATCAAGCGCTATCGCGCGCGCCTTCGCGGCCCCTGGTTCCGGGAGCGATGCCTTTGCCGACCCGGTGCCTTCAGCGACGATAGCCGATTCGATTTCCGTTGATGTGCCGCGAAACGGAGTACACGCCCTGTCTAAGCTCACGAGGTACGCAGGAAAAACGGTCGTCGTTTCAGACGACGAGATTCTGTCTGGCCAGAAAGCCCTTTCAGCCGGGTCAGGCCTCTTTGCCGAACCCTCTTCGAGCGCCGTGTTTTCGGCCTGGCTCAAGGTACGAAAATCCATTCCTGCCGAGGAAACATGCGTTCTGCTGATCACCGGCTCTGGCCTGAAGGATGTGCAATCCGCAGCCCGTGGGCTGGGATTGGCACAGTGAAATTACAAGGAGAAAGACGATGATTGACCTCAAGATAAACGAAGCACAACGAAAAAAGAACATCCAGCGCTGCCGGGAAAAAGGGATCATCCTTCCCACCTACGCCCAGATGCGCGATCCCGCAAAGATTCCTGAGCAGGTGAAAACAGAGCTGGCCGGGATCGGACTGTGGGATGTTCATGTCAGGAATCTTTTCCGCATCAACTGGCATAACGAGCCGGTCGAGAACGGCGGCGGATTCGGAGGCGTCAATTTCGTTGAACTTCCAAGCGCGATTACGGGAACCAAGGCCAGGATCGTGGGCATCGTCGGCAAATGGTTTCCCACCGGAGCACACAAGGTCGGCCCGGCAATTTCCTGCCTCCTGCCCGAACTGGTGACGGGACGCTTCGACCCGGTGACAAAAAAGGCCGTCTGGCCGAGTACCGGGAATTACTGTCGGGGAGGAGCCTACATCTCACGTCTTCTTTCGTGCCCTTCCGTCGCCATCCTGCCGGAAGGCATGTCCAAGGAGCGCTTTGACTGGCTCAGGACGATGGCCGAAGAAGTCATCGCCACCCCGGGCTGCGAGTCCAACGTCAAGGAAATTTTCGACAAGTGCATCGAACTGGAACGCACACGTCCCGACGCGGTGATCTTCAACCAGTTCGACCAGTTGCCCAATTCGCTCTGGCACTACAACGTGACCGGTCCGGCCATTGAGGAGGTGTTCAGAAAGATTGCCCGGCCGGGCGACTCGGTCGCCGGTGCGGTGCTTTCCTCAGGCTCGGCCGGAACAATGGCTGCAGGTTCGTATCTTCGCGATACCTTCCCCGGGGCCAAGGTCGGCGTGGCCGAAGCACTGCAGTGCCCGACCATCCTTGAGAACGGCTTTGGCGATCACCGGATTGAGGGCATCGGCGACAAGCATATTCCGTGGATTCACAATATGCGTGAGACCGACGTGGCTATTGGCGTCGACGACGAGCTGACCATTCGTTTCATTCGCCTGTTCAACGAAGCGGCCGGGAAAAAGGCGCTGGCCGAAAACGGCGTGGGCCAGGAGGTGCTCGACAAACTCGAGTGGATGGGGATTTCCAGCATCGGCAACATGATCGGCGCCATCAAGTTTGCAAAATATTACGAACTCGGAGAACACGATGTGGTGTTCACGGTATTTACCGATTCGATGGCAATGTATCAGAGCCGCCTCGCTGAATTGAACACGGAACGTGGGGCCTACGACCAGCGTCAGGTCGACCGCGACGTCGACCGGCTTTCGGGAATTTCGCTTGATCATGTGCTGGAGCTGTCGCATGTCGACAAGCGTCGCGTTCATCAGCTCAAGTATTTCACCTGGGTCGAGCAACTCGGCAAGAGCGTTGAAGAGCTTAGGGCGCAATGGGATGACTACCGCAATTACTGGGGCTGCCTGCGTACCCAGACGGAAGATCTGGATGCGATGATCAACGAGTTCAATGCCGAGGTCGGCAAATAAACCCGTATCAATGGCCGGGCTGCGCAATGACGCGCGCCCGCGCTTTAACGACGGAAGCGAATTATTCAGCGCGGTGAGGGCAGGTGCTCGCTTGATCGACGCGCACGGCAAACGTGTATCATTCGACCTTTGCCTAGCGGAGCGGAGTTGACCGGCAAATTTGCCCGGCAGTCTCCGCGCTGAATTTCGCAAGCAGCCAACTTTCTACTCAGACGGGCCGTCTGTACCCGTCGAGTGTTCAGCCAGTCGGAGTAAGCATGCATCGCCCTGTTCCCCGCTTGGAATTGCTCAACGTGACCAAGCGTTACCCGAGCATCGTCGCCTGCTCGGAGGTCAATCTTTCGGTCATGCCAGGGGAAATTCACGCCGTCCTCGGCGAAAACGGCGCCGGCAAAAGCACCCTGATGAAAATCATCTATGGTGCGGTCAAAGCCGAATCCGGCACCCTCTTTCTGGATGGTCGCGAGGTCAGCATCCACAACCCCGCCCAGGCGCGTCGCCTCGGCATCGGCATGGTCTTCCAGCATTTTTCCCTGTTCGAAACGCTGAGTGTCGTCGAAAACATCGCTTTGGTCCTCGACGAACCCTTCGACCTGCCTGCGCTCGCCGTGCGCGTCAAGGCCGTGTCGGAATGCTACGGCTTGCCGCTCGACCCGAACCGCATGGTGCATAGCCTCTCCGTCGGCGAGCGGCAGCGCGTTGAAATTGTTCGTTGCCTGTTGCAGGACCCGAAGCTGCTGATCCTCGATGAACCGACCTCGGTGCTAACGCCACAGGCTGTCCAGAAGCTCTTCGAAACGCTGCGCCAGCTGGCTTCCGAAGGTGTTTCAATTCTCTACATCAGCCACAAGCTGCACGAAATCCAGGTGCTGTGCGACGGCGCGACCATCCTGCGCCACGGCAAGGTCACCGGCAATGCGAATCCAGGCCAGGAAACGCCGGCCAGCCTGGCCCGCATGATGATCGGCCGCGAGTTGCCGGTCTGCCAGGCGCCCGTTTACGCAGGCGAGCAGCGTACGGTGCTGACCGTCGACGGACTCAGCCTGGCGTCCGAAGATCCCTTCGGCACCAATCTGGAAAACATATCGTTCTCGGTCAATGCCGGCGAAATCCTGGGCATTGCAGGCATCTCGGGCAACGGTCAGGCCGAGCTGATGGCTGCCCTGTCCGGCGAATCGACCGTCAGAAAGCAGGCGATACACCTTGAAGGTATGCCCGTTGGGCATCTCAACGCCGGGCAGCGGCGCAAGAAGGGGCTGGTCTTCGTACCGGAAGAGCGTCTTGGCCGCGGCGCCGTGCCGCCCTTTTCGCTGAGTCACAACGCCTTGCTGACGGCGCATCACCAGGGCATGAAAAACTGGGGACTGGTTCGTTACAGCAAGGCCCGGGAATTCGCCGACAAGTGCGTCGCCCGCTTCGACGTACGCTGCGGAGGTTCTGCGGACGATGCACGCTCGCTCTCGGGCGGCAACCTGCAAAAATTCATCGTCGGTCGGGAAATCATGCTCAAGCCCAGAGTCATGATCGTCGCCCAGCCCACCTGGGGCGTCGATGTGGGCGCCTCGGCGGTTCTGCGTCAGGCTTTGCTCGATTTATCGCGTAACGGCGTGGGCATCGTCCTCATCTCCGAGGAACTTGAAGAGTTGTTCGAGATCAGCGACCGCATCGCCGTACTGGCTCAAGGCCGGCTCTCCGCCGCGCAGCCGAGAGGCGCTACGAGCGCCGAGTCGGTCGGCATGATGATGTCCGGTCTGTTCGACGAAGCCCATGTCAGCGCAGCAGCAAATGCATCAGCTTCAGCGGAGGCCGGCCATGCACTTGCTTGAAGCGCGCGCGCGACCCTCGAAAATCATGCGCTGGACAGCGCCGCTGATCGCCATCGTGGCCACACTGCTGGCCGGCTCTTTCCTCTTCTGGGCGCTCGGCAAGCCGATTTTGACGTCATTTCAGGTCTTCTTCATCCAGCCGTTGACGAGCAGCTATGGCTGGAGCGAAATGCTGATCAAGGCCTGCCCGCTGATTCT